>NZ_JBHWYY010000070.1:0-21029 GCF_042728595.1 Isoptericola sp. NPDC060185
GCGCACGTTCTGAGCGCTCAGAACGTGCGCAACCACCTGTTCGACGACGCGCGCGTGCACGCCCGCGGCTACGATCGCGCCGTGCACGCCGCCTCGGAGCCCCGCCGGAACCCGCCACGGGACACGGGCCGGGACATGAGCCGGGACATGATCCGGGACACGGCACGCGACCACCGCGCCGACCTCGACTGGCGGACCGACCGGCTGCTCGGCGCACCGTTCGAGGAAGCACCGCTCGGCCCCGCGACGCTCGTGCGCTCCCTCGCCCGCCCGGCCGCACCGCGCGCCGTCGTGCTGCACGTGCACGGCTACAACGACTACTTCTTCCAGGCCCACCTCGCCCGGGCGTTCGAGGACGCGGGCCTCGCGTTGTTCGCCGTCGACCTCCGGCGTGCGGGGCGCTCGCTGCTCGACGGCGCGCCCGATGGCGCCGGTGAAGCCGTCGCGCCGCCGCACTACGCGGCGTCCCTGCGCGAGCCCGGCGCCGACCTCACGGCCGCCGCGAGCGCCGTGCGCGCGCTCGAGCCCGGCCACCCGCTGGTGGTGCACGCGCACTCCACCGGGGGCCTCACCGCGGCGCTGTGGACCCACGCCGTGCGCGACGACCCCGACGACGGGCCGGACCTGCTCGTGCTGGACTCGCCGTTCTTCTCCCTGGGCGGCACCCGCCTGCAGGACGCCGGCCGCGCGACCGTGCTCGAGGTCCTCGGCCGGCGGCGGCCGCTGGCCGTGGTCAGCGCCCACCCGTCGATCTACGCGGAGCGCCAGCACGTCGACCACGGCGGGCGGTGGGACTTCGACACCTCCCTCAAACGGCCCGAGGGGCTCCCGGTGCGCGCGGGCTGGCTGCGCACCGTCAGCCGCGCCCAGGCGCGGCTGACCCGCGGCCTCGCCGTGCCCTGCCCGGTCCTCGTGGCGCGCAGCGACGCCTCCGGCCCCGACCGCCGGGACAACCCGCGCCTGGACGCGCAGGACACCGTGCTCGACGTCGCGCGGATCGCCGCCCTCACCCCGCGGGTCGGCCCCGACGTCCGCGCGCTCGTCGTGCCCGGCGGCGTGCACGACCTCGCCCTCTCCGCCGACGGGCCGCGGCAGGCCTACCTCGACGGCGTGCTGAGCTGGATCGAGGCCCGCCGGCCCGACGTCCACCGCCCCGACGTCCACCGCCCCGACCCGGAGGAGTGCCCGTGAGACCCGCGTCCCCGCACCCGTACCTGGACCCGCGCGGGCCGGACGGCTCCCCCGTGCCCGTGCTCGCGCTCGCGCACCGGGGCTTCTCGCACGGCCAGGAGAACCTGGAGAACTCGCTCGCGGCGTTCGCCGCCGCAGTCGACCTCGGCTTCCGGTACGTCGAGACGGACGCGCACGGCACCGCCGACGGCGTCGCCGTGGCGCTGCACGACGCCTCCCTCGACCGCACCACCGACGCCGTCGGGCGCGTGGCCGACCTGCCCTGGTCCGTCGTGCGCCGGGCCCGCATCGGCGGCACCGAGCCCGTGCCGCAGCTCGACGACGTGCTGGGCACGTGGCCCGACCTGCGCGTCAACATCGACGTCAAGGAGGACTCCGGCATCGCGCCGACCGCCGCGGCCATCGAGCGCACGGCCTCCCACGACCGGGTGTGCGTGACGTCGTTCGACGCAGGACGCCGCCGCGCGACGCTCGCCCGTCTCTCACGGCCCGTGGCGACGTCCGCCGGCCGCCGCGAGGTCATCGGCTTCCTCGCGGGCGCGCGGCTGCGGGTGGACCCGCTGGTGCGGCGGGCGCTGCGCGACGTGCACGCCCTGCAGGTCCCCGTCGCGGAGGGGCGGGTGCCCGTGATCGACGCGCGGACCGTCGCGGCAGCCCACCGCGCGGGCCGGCAGGTGCACGTCTGGACCATCAACACGCCCGCCGAGATGCACCGCCTCCTGGACCTGGGCGTCGACGGCCTGGTCACCGACCGCGCCGACCTCCTGCGCGGCGTCCTCGTCCAGCGCGGGCAGTGGGCCTGAGGCGGGGCGGCCGTCAGGCGCGGCCCGACCCGGCGCCCGCCGTCGCGACCCCCGCGCTGCCCGCCGTCGCGAGGTCGAGACCCCACGCGTCGCGCACCAGGCCCTGCCCGCTCCCGGTGAGCCGCAGCCCGCGGCCGCTCGACCGGGCCACCCACCCCGCGTCGAGGAACCGTGCGCCGACGGCCGCGCCCAGCGCGCCGGCCAGGTGCACCCGCCGTTCCGTCCAGTCGAGGCAGGCCCGAGTCGTCGGCCGCCGGGCGGCCACCGCGCCGTCCACGTCCACGCCGAGGCGCCGCAGCCCGTCGGCCCCGGTTCCGGTGAGCGCGAGCACCTCGGGGCCGTCGAGCCAGCCCGCGCCCACCCACGCCTCCGCGAGGCCCACGCCGAGCCGGCCCGCGAGGTGGTCGTAGCAGAACCGTGCGCCCGCCAGGCGCTCCGCCTCCCTGCTGCGGCGGTACCCCGAGACCGGGGCCGGTGCCGCCAGGGCGCCGAGGGCCTCGAGCGCGTCGGCCACGTGCGGGCCGGCGAGCGCGTAGTAGCGGTGCCGGCCCTGCGCGCGGCTCACGACCAGCCCGGCGTCGACGAGCACGGCCAGGTGCTCGGAGGCGGTGGGCGCGCCGACGCCGGCCGCGCGGGCCAGCTCGCCCGCCGGGCGGGCCGTGCCGTCCATGAGCAGGCCGACCATCACCGATCGCGCGGGCGCGGCGAGCGCCCTGCCCACGCCGGTGAAGTCGCGATCCCTGCCCGTGGCGCCGTCCATACCCGCGACCCTACGGCGACGACGGTTCGGCGGTCGCCGAACCGTCGCGGGGCTACCGTCGCGGCATGAGCACCCCGGCACACGGCATCCCCGCACCCGGCGCCCCGGCACCCGGCATCCCGTCGCACGTCCGCGCCCCGCAGGACCTCGAGGTGGCCCTGCCCGACCGGCCCGACGCGCTGGCGGAGCTCGGCGAGGCGCTCGGGCGCGGCGGCATCAGCCTGGAGGGCGGCGGCGTGACCACGGTGAGCGGCCGGGCGGTGGCGCACTTCCTCGTCGACGACGGGCCCCGGGCGCTCGAGGCGCTCGCCCGCACGGGGCTAGGTGGCACGGGGCTCGGTGCCGCCGTCGTCCGCGACGTCGTGACGACGCGCCTGGCGCAGGACGTCCCCGGGCAGATGGGCGCGTTCGCGCGGCGCCTCGCCGGGGCGGGCGTCACGGTGCAGCACCTGTACAGCGACCACGACGGCCGCCTGGTGCTGCTGGTCGCGGACGACGACCTCCCGGCGTGCCGGGAGGTCGTGCGCGCGTGGGACGCCGCGCGGGCCGGAACCGCGGGCTAGAGGCCCAGCTGGACCGTCACGCCCGGGCGGCCGCTCGGCGGCTCCTTCGACACCTCCGCGTACGCGGCGGCGAGCAGCGTCGGGTCCGGGCCCTCGAGGCGCGTCGGCTTCGCGACGTCGTCCAGCACGATGAAGCGCAGCAGGGTCCCGCGCGTCTTCTTGTCCCGCTGCATGGCCGCGAGGAGCTTGTCCCAGCGGTCCCCGCGGTAGGTGGTGGGCAGGCCGAGGGAGGTGAGGATCTCGCGGTGCCGGTCGACGACGGCGTCGTCGAGCTTGCCGCCCAGGCGGGCGAGCTCGGCCGCGAAGACCATGCCGACGGCGACCGCCGCGCCGTGCCGCAGCTGGTAGCGCTCGGTGAGCTCGATCGCGTGTCCCAGGGTGTGCCCGTAGTTGAGGATCTCCCGCAGGCCCTGCTCGGTGAGGTCCTCCCCCACGACGCGGGCCTTGACGCGCACCGACCGCTCGATGAGCTCGGTCAGCACGGCCCAGGTCTCCTCGGTCGCGTCGGCGCCCTTCCACTCCCGGAGCTCGTCGGCGTGCTCCTCGACGAGCTCGAGGATCCGCGGGTCGGCGATGAAGCCGGTCTTGACGACCTCCGCCATGCCCGCCACGAGGTCCCACCTGTCGAGCGACTCGAGCGCCGCCAGGTCGCACAGCACGCCGGCCGGCGGGTGGAACGCGCCCACGAGGTTCTTGCCCTCGGCGGTGTTGATGCCGGTCTTGCCGCCGACGGCGGCGTCCACCATCGCGAGCAGCGTGGTGGGCACGTGCACGACCTTGATGCCCCGCAGCCACGTGGCGGCGACGAACCCGGCGAGGTCCGTCGTCGCGCCGCCGCCCACGGAGACGATCGCGTCGGACCGGGTGAAGTCGGCCTGACCCAGCACCTGCCAGCAGAACGCGGCGACCTGGGCGGTCTTCTGCTCCTCGGCGTCCGGCAGCTCGACCGCGAACGCCTCGTAGCCCTGGGCCACGAGGTCCTCGCGGACCGCCTCGCCGGTCGCCTGCAGGGACGCCGGGTGCATGACGAGCACCCGGCGGACGTCGCCGCCGAGCATCGTCGGCAGCTCGCCGAGCAGGTGTCGCCCGACGACGACGTCGTAGGGCGTGTCGCCCTGCACCGTCACGCGGACCGTCATGACTGGACCTCCTGTGCCGAAGTGACGCCCGCGTGCACCTGTGCCGCGACCTCCTGCGGAGGCCGGTCGTCCGAGACGACGTGCACGGTCGCGAGGCGCTCGTACGTGGGCCGCCGCTGCGCCATCAGCTCGACCCACCGCGCGCGGGGGTTGCCGACCAGCAGCGGGCGGGACTGGTTGAAGCCGACGCGGGGCGCGGCGTGCGCGAGCGCGACGTCGAGGAAGACGACCACGCCGCCGCCCGCGGCGTACCCCTCGAGGGCGCTCTGGGTGTGCTCGTCCATGACGGCGCCGCCGCCCAGCGCGAGGACGCCCGGGTGGCAGGCGAGCGCGGTGGTGACGGCCTCGCGCTCCAGGTCGCGGAAGTGCGGCTCTCCGTCGTCGACGAAGATGTCGGCGACGGCCTTGCCCGCGGCCTCCTCGACGTCCGCGTCGGTGTCGCGGAACGCGACGCCCAGGCGCTGCGCGAGCAGCCGGCCGATCGTGGTCTTGCCGCTCCCGGGCGGGCCGATGAGGACCGCAGCCGGGCTGGATCCGTGGCCCCCGGCGCTCATCGCAGCAGCTCGGGGATCGAGGCGAGGTACGCCTCGGCGTTGCGCCGTACCTCGGCGACCGAGTCGCCGCCGAACTTCTCGACGACGGCCTGCGCGAGCTCGAGCGCCACCATCGCCTCCGCGACCACGGCCGCGGGCGGGACGGCGCAGACGTCGGAGCGCTGGTGGTGGGCCGTGACGGCCTCGCCGGTGGCGACGTCGACCGTGGCGAGCGCGCGCGGCACCGTGGAGATCGGCTTCATCGCGGCACGCACCCGCAGGACCTCGCCGTTGGACATGCCGCCCTCGATGCCGCCCGCGCGGTTGGAGCGCCGGTGGATGTGGCCGTCGTCGCCGCGCTCGATCTCGTCGTGGGCGGCGGACCCTCGGCGGCGCGCGGTGCGGAAGCCGTCCCCGACCTCCACGCCCTTGATCGCCTGGATGCCCATGAGGGCGCCGGCGAGGCGCGCGTCGAGGCGGCGGTCGCCCTGCACGTAGCTTCCGAGGCCGGTGGGCACGTCGTAGGCGAGCACCTCGACGACGCCGCCGAGCGTGTCGCCGTCCTTGCGGCACTCGTCGATCTCCGCGACCATCGCCGCGCTCGTCGTGGCGTCGAAGCAGCGCACGGGGTCGGCGTCCAGCGCGGCGACGTCGCCCGGCGCGGGCAGCGCGGCGCCCTCGGGCACCTCGACGGGACCGATCGCCACGACGTGCGACACGAGCCGCACCCCGACCGCCTGCTCCAGGAACCTCGCCGCGACGACGCCGAGCGCGACCCGGGTCGCGGTCTCGCGAGCCGAGGCACGCTCCAGCACGGGGCGCGCGTCGTCGAAGCCGTACTTGCGCATCCCGACCAGGTCCGCGTGGCCCGGGCGCGGGCGCGTGAGGGGGCGGTTGCGCGCGATCTCGCGCTCGTCGCCCGTGCCGGCGTCCACCAGGAGCGCCTCGCGGTCCACGGGGTCGGGCGACATCACGTCGGTCCACTTGGGCCACTCGGTGTTGCCGATCTCGAACGCGAGCGGACCGCCCTGCGAGACGCCGTGGCGCAGCCCGCCGAGCACGCGGACCTCGTCCTGCTCGAACTTCATGCGGGCGCCGCGGCCGTACCCGAGCCGCCGACGGGCCAGGGCCGCCTGGATGTCCGCGGTGACGAGCTCGACGCCCGCCGGCAGACCTTCCAGCACCCCGACGAGTGACGGACCGTGCGACTCCCCCGACGTCATCCAGCGCAGCATGCCTGCGATTCTTCCACGCCCGCGGCGGGGGTCGGTGCGGTGGTCAGGGTGCGGACGCGGGCGCGGACAGCGCCCCGGCGAGGGCGGCGGCCATCGCGGCGACCGGGGCCGTGCGGCCCGTCATGAGGCGCACCTGCTCCACCGCCTGGTGCAGCAGCATCCGCTCGCCACCCACCACGGTGCCGCCCGCGGCGGACCAGGCCGCCGAGAGCGCGGTGGGCCGCGGGTCGTAGACGACGTCGAGCAGCACGCCCGACGGAGCGCCACCCCGGGCCGAGAGCGCGGCCGCGACCGGGTCGGCCGCGTAGGCCGGCATCGTCGAGACGACGACGTCCGCCTCGCGCAGCGCCCCGAGCGACGCCTGCGGGTCGAGCACCTCGAAGCGCGGCGTCACGCCCATCCGCGCGGCCGCCTCCTGCAGCGCGGCCGCGCGGCCGAGGGAGCGCACCAGCACGCGCGGGGACGTGCAGCCGAGCTCGCCGAGGGCGGCCAACGTGGAGGCCGCCGTCGCGCCACCGCCCAGGACGACGGCGCTCGCCGCGCCCGCCCCGGGGCCGCGGCCCTGGGCCGCGAGGCCCTCGCGCAGCGCGGTGACCAGGCCGTAGACGTCCGTGTTGGTGCCGGTGAGCGTCACGCCGCACTGCGCCGGCCCGACCAGCACGGTGTTCACGGCGCCGACGGCGACCGCGAGCGGGTCCACGTGGTCGACCAGGTCCATCACCGCGTGCTTGAGCGGCATCGTGACGCTCAGGCCCGCCCAGCCGAGGTCCAGCCCGCGCACCAGCGCGGGCAGGTCCTCGACCGTCGTGTCGATCGCGGTGTACTCCCAGCCCTCCAGGCCGAGGGCGTCGTAGGCGGCGGTGTGCAGCACGGGCGAGAGCGAGTGCGCGACGGGGTGGCCCAGCACCGCCGCTCGTCGGGAGACGGTCATGTCAGCCGGCGTTCTCCGCTTGCCACTTCTTCAGCTCGGCCTTGTACTTCTCGTGCTGCGCGTTCGTCGAGGAGAACTTCGTCTCACCCGTGTCGAGGTTCACCGTCACCCAGAACAGCCAGTCGCCGTCCGCCGGGTGCCCCACCGCCTCGATCGACGCCGCGCCCGGGTTCGAGATCGGCGTCGGCGGCAGGCCCACGTGGGCGTAGGTGGAGTACGGGTCGTCAGGATCGTGGATGTCGTTGTAGGTCAGCTCGGTGCCGGACTTCTTCAGCCCGTACGCGCTGGTCGCGTCGATCTGGAGGGGCATGCCCTGGTCGATGCGGTTCTCGATCGCGCGCGCCATCTTCGGGCGGTCCTCGTCGTGCTTCGCCTCGCGCTCGACCAGCGACGCCTTGATCAGCGTGGACTCCCAGTCGGACTGGTCGACGCCCGCCTGCTCGAGCTCCTTCGTGGTCTGCTTCACCATCGCCGTCAGGAGCGTCGTGGCGTCGTCGCCCGGCTGCACCGTGTAGGTCTTCGGGAACAGCCAGCCCTCGGCGTTGCCGTCGGCCGACTTCGGGAGCCCGAACGACTTGGGCTTCTTCAGCGCCTTCTCGAGGTCGTCCTTGGTGATCGTCGTGACGGACGCGACGCGCTCGACGATCTGGTCGACCGTGTACCCCTCGGGGATGGTGACGTTGGTCTGCAGCTTCTCGTTCTTCACCAGTGCGGCGACGGCGTCGGACGCCTTCATCTCGGCCTGCAGCTGGTAGGTGCCCGGCTGGATGCCCGCGGCGGCGGGGTTCTGGCTGAACGCGTCGCTGAACGCCCCGACGCTCGCCACCACGCCGGCGTCGAGCAGCACGGCGCCCATCTTGCCGCCCGTGGCGCCCTCGGGGATGACGACCTCGACCGGGTCACCGCCCGGCCCCGGGTAGTCCTCGTTCTGCGAGCCGATGAAGGGGAGGTCGCCGACGAGGGAGTCCATCCGGTCCCACAGCAGGTAGGCGCCGGCGCCCACGAACGCGAGCACGACCACCAGGATCACGGCGGTGCGCTGGCGGCGGCGGCGCTTGCGCTTGGCGGCGGCCCGTCGGCCGGCGGCCGAGCGGCGCCGCGTGGGTGCCGCGGGCGCCTCCTGCAGGGCGGGATGCTCGAAGAGGTCCGTCACGCCGGGAACTTCTTTCTGACTGGGCCTGGGGTGGGCACGTGGGTCTGCTGTCCGGGCTGCTCAGGCGCCCGGCGTCCGCCGCTCGACGAGCTCGCCGGCTCGCCCCCCGGCCGACCGCTCCGCGTCGAGTGCAGATTGCAGAATGATAACGGCTGCGGCCTGGTCGACGACAGACCGGTGTGTCTTGGTGCGTCGCCCGGCGGAGCGCAGCTGCGCGTGCGCGGTCACCGTGGTCATCCGCTCGTCGACCAGCCGCACCTCGGCGGGCGCGACGGCGGCGGCGAGCCGTGCCGCGAACTCCCGCGCGTCGGCGGTCGCGGCGCCCTCCGCGCCCGACAGGTGCCGGGGCAGACCGACGTACACGACCGCCGCGAACCGGTCCTCGGCCTCCGCGGCGATCCGGGCGACGTCCGGGGTCCTCGCGGGCGTGCCGTCGGCGCCGCGCGGCACCTCCAGCACCCGCGGCACGGTCTCGACGGGCGTGGCGACCAGCCCGTCGGGGTCGCTGGAGGCGAGGCCGATGCGGGCCTTGCCGACGTCGACGCCGAGGCGCGCGCCCCGCGGGAGCCCGCGGGGCACGTCCTGCCCGGGCGACGCCGGAACCGTCACGCGGTGGCCTGGGCCGCGCGGACGCCCTCGGACACCCCGGCGAGGGCGCCCGGCAGCGCGGACGGGTCGGTGCCGCCGCCCTGGGCGAGGTCCGGCTTGCCGCCGCCGCCGCCGCCGAGCGTGGCCGCCGCGGCCTTGACGAAGTCGCCGGCGCGCAGGCCGGCCTCGCGGGCGCCCGCGTTCGTGGCGACGACCACCAGGGGCCTGCCGCCCGCGACGCCGCCGACGGCGACGAGCACCGGCTGGGCGTCGCCGAGCCGTCCGCGCACGTCGAGGGCGAGCGCGCGCAGGTCGTCGGCCGAGGCGACCTCGCCGGCGTCGTGCGCGACGACCCGCACCTCGCCGACGCGCTCCGCCTGCCCGGCCAGCGTGCCCGCCGCGGCGAGGAGGCGGTCCTGGCGCAGCCCGGCGAGCTCCTTCTCCGTCTCCTTGAGGCGGGTCAGGAGCGAGCCCACGCGGTCGGTCAGCTCGTCCGGGCGCGCGCCCAGCAGACCGGTGAGCTGGCCCACCAGGGCGTGCTCCTTGGCCTGGAAGCCGTACGCACCGTCGCCGACCAGGGCGTCGACGCGCCGCACGCCGGAGCCGATGGACGCCTCGCCGAGCAGCGCGACGCGGCCCACCTCGCCGGTGGCCTTCACGTGCGTGCCGCCGCAGAGCTCGCGCGACCAGTCGCCGCCGATGGACACCACGCGCACCGTGTCGCCGTACTTCTCGCCGAACAGCGCCATGGCGCCCAGCTCGCGGGCGCGCGCGATCGGCATCGTCGCGTCGGTGACCTCGAGGTTCTCGGTCAGGCGCGTGTTCACGCGCTCCTCGATCTCGCCGAGCGCGTCCGACGGCACCGGCGTCGGGGACCGGAAGTCGAAGCGCACGCGGCTCGGGGCGTTCTCGGACCCGGCCTGGGTGCGGTCCGGGCCGACCATCTCGTGCAGCGCCTTGTGGATCATGTGCGTGGCCGAGTGGGCGCGGCTGATCGCGACGCGGCGCGTCACGTCGATCGTCGCGAGGCCCGGGTCGCCGAGCGCGACCGTGCCCTCGACCAGGCGGCCGCGGTGCACCGACAGCCCCTTGACCGGGCGCTGCACGTCGTCGACCTCGATGGTCGCGCCGCCGTCGAGCACGATGGTGCCCTGGTCGGCGAGCTGGCCGCCGGCCTCGGCGTAGAACGGGGTGCGGTCGAGCACGACCTCGACGTCGGCGGGGGCGGTCGCGGCGGGCGCGGGGACGCCGTCGACGAGCAGGCCCGCCACGGTCACGGAGGCCTCGGTGTCGGTGTAGCCGAGGAACTCGACCGGCGCGGCAAGCTCCTTGTTCAGCGTCTCGTAGGAGCGCAGGTCGGCGTGGCCGGTCTTCTTCGCGAGCGCGTCCGCGCGGGCGCGCTGCTTCTGCTCCGCCATGAGGTCGCGGAACGCCTTCTCGTCCACCTGGACGCCCTGCTCGGCCGCCATCTCGAGGGTGAGGTCGATCGGGAAGCCGTACGTGTCGTGCAGCTGGAACGCCTCGGCGCCGCCGAGCACGGGAGTGGTCCCGTCCGCAGACGACTTCGCACGACCCACGGCCGTGTCGAGGATGGTCGTGCCCTGCGCCAGCGTGCGGCGGAAGGCGTCCTCCTCCGCGTACGCGACGTCGCTGATGCGGCCGAACTCCGCCTCCAGCTCCGGGTAGGAGGCCTTCATGGCGTCCTTCGAGACCGGCAGCAGCGAGGGCAGCGCGACCTCGTCGACGCCGAGCAGGCGCACCGCGCGCACGGCGCGGCGGATGAGGCGGCGCAGCACGTAGCCGCGGCCCTCGTTCGAGGGGCGCACGCCGTCGCCGATCACCATGAGGGAGGAACGGACGTGGTCCGCGACCACGCGCATCCGCACGTCGTCCTCGGGGTCGGCGCCGTAGCGCTTGCCGGTCAGCTCCTCCACGCGGGAGATGACGGGGAAGACCTCGTCGATCTCGTAGAGGTTCTCCTTGCCCTGCAGGAGGTACGCGATGCGCTCCAGGCCCGCGCCCGTGTCGATGCTCTTGTGCTCGAGCTCGCCCAGCAGCGGGTAGTTCTTGCCCTGGCCCTCGCCGCGCACGAACTCGTCGAAGACGAGGTTCCAGATCTCCAGGTAGCGGTCGCCGCCCGGGTCCACGGTGCCGCCCACGGCGTCCGGGCCGTACGCGGGCCCGCGGTCGTAGTGCCACTCGGCGCAGGGGCCGGCCGGGCCGGGCTGGCCCGTGTCCCAGAAGTTCTCCTCGCGCGGCAGCCGCACGACGTGCTTCGGGTCCAGCCCGACGCCCTTCGTCAGCGCCTCGTACGCCTCGGCGTCCTGCTCCCAGATCGTGACCCACAGCCGGTCGCCGTCGAGCCCGTAGCCGCCCTTGTCCTGCCCGGACGTGAGCAGCTCCCACGCGAAGTCGATCGCCTCGCGCTTGAAGTAGTCCCCGAACGAGAAGTTGCCGTTCATCTGGAAGAACGTGCCGTGCCGCGTGGTGCGGCCCACGTTCTCGATGTCGTTGGTGCGGATGCACTTCTGCACGCTGGCCACGCGGGGCCACGGCGCCGGCTCGGTGCCGAGGATGTACGGGATGAACGGCACCATGCCGGCGATCGTGAACAGGATCGACGGGTCCGGCGAGACCAGGGGGGCGCTCGGCACGATGGCGTGCCCCTGGGACTCGAAGTAGTCGAGCCAACGCTTGCGGATCTCGGCGGTGCGCATGGTGTCCTTCGAAGGTGTGTCGAGCCGGTGACGGCTGGTGACGGTCGTGGTGGCGGGTGTCGCGCCCGCCCTCGCGGGCGGGCCGTCCCCTATTGTCCCGCGCGACGCCGGGTGGTCGGAACGGGATTTCTCCGGGCGGGGCCGGGGCGGGCGGTGCGGGTCTGTGCTCGAGTCGATGCTCGGGTCGGGGTGCGGGTCAGAACGAGTAGCCGAGGTCGGCCTCGTCGGCGGCGATCTCCGCGTCCGGGTCGGCGGCCGCGTGCCGGGCCCGCCCCGGGGCGCCGCCACGCAGGTCCGCGGGGCGCAGCCCGCTGGCGCGCACGTCGTCCGGGTCCGGCTGCCCCTCGGCGAGCAGCGCCGCCGTGAGCTCGGCCTCGCGCGCGGTGCGCGCCTGCGTGAACTCGCGGCGGAACGTCGCGACGAACGTCTCCGCCCGCTGCCCGGCGTCCTGCGCGGCCCGCTCGGCGCGGTCCACGACCGCCTCCGGGGTGTACCGCACGATCAGCTTGCGGCCCTGGCGGACGACGACGACCGTGACGACGACGCCGACCCCGACCCAGAACAGCCGGCGCATCAGCGGTCCGCCTTCGACGAGCCGCGGCTCGCCCGGGACGCGCCCGCGAACGCCTGGCGCACGCCGTAGGAGAACGCCGCGACCTTCACCAGCGGGCGGCCCAGCGTGGAGGCGTACAGGCCGGCCAGCGCCGACACGTTCTCGCTCACCTGCGCGGCCGACGTCGTGATCGTGTCCACCTTGACCAGCTGGTCGTTGGTCGAGGCCACCGTGGTGGCCGCCTCGTCGAGGATCGGCACGGAGTGCTCGGTGACCTCGCGGATGGAGCGCGTCGCCTCGTCGAGCACGCGCCCCAGCTTCACCAGCGGGATCGCGAGCAGCCCCACGAGCAGCACGAACGCGACGGCCGCGATGAGCCCGGCCACGTCACCCATCGACATCAGATCTCTCCTCGCACAGGCGTCATTCGGTCGGTCGTCACCCTATCCCGGGCGACCGCTCGAGAACGGCGGACGCCCCGCCCCCCGCGACGGCGGGTGACGGGGCGTCCTGCGCTGCAGCGCTCTCGGCTGCGCTGCGCGAGCAGCGCACGCGAAAGATCAGCGCGCGTAGAACTCGACCACGAGCTGGACCTCGCAGGTCACGGGGACCTCGGCGCGCTTCGGCTTGCGGGTCAGCGTGGCCGACAGCTTCTCGAGGTTCACGTCGAGGTAGCCCGGGACGGCCGGCAGCACGTCGCGGTGGGCACCGGCGGCGGCGACCTGGAACGGCGTCGTGGTCTGCGACTTCGGCTTGACCTGGATGGTCTGGCCCGGCTTCACACGGAACGACGGACGGTCGACGATCTTGCCGTCCACCAGGATGTGACGGTGCGTCACGGCCTGGCGGGCCTGCAGGATGGTGCGGCCGAAGCCGGCACGCAGCACGAGGGCGTCGAGACGCGTCTCGAGGTCCTCGACCATGACCTCACCGGTCAGGCCCGGGTGCTTGCGGGCGGTCTCGTAGACCTTGACGAGCTGCTTCTCGCGCAGCGCGTACTGGGCGCGCAGGCGCTGCTTCTCGCGGAGGCGGACCGCGTAGTCCGACTCGGTACGGCGGCGGGCGCGGCCGTGCTCGCCCGGGGGGTAGGGGCGCTTCTCGAAGTGGCGGACGGCCTTCGGGGTCAGCGCGAGGCCGAGCTTGCGGCTCAGGCGGACCTGGCGGCGCGACTTGGTGACAGCGGTCACTGGTTGCTTCCTGTCCTGTGGTGATGGATGAGGTCACACCCGCGTCCCCGCGAGGGGAAGGTCGGGTGCGGGACCAGCCGATGGAACGCCCTGCGCGGTGGCGCGAAGCTCGCGATGACGAGAAGTCCGCGGTGGCGGGGTGCTCACGGGGCCGAGGTCCCAGGCGGTCGCCGAATCGGCAACCGCAGCATCTTATCGCATCCGCGGCCGGGGTCTTGCCGCCGTGGGCCGGTGACGGTTGACTGTGCCCGCCCGGCGCGAACGCCGGCGACACCGCCCGAAGGAGTCCCCCCGATGACCGTCCCCACCGCGCTCTCCTCCCGCTCCGCCGAGGTCGTCCGCTCCACCCTGCCCGTGGTCGAGGAGTCGATCGACGAGATCACGACCGTCTTCTACCGCACGCTGCTGGAGGAGCACCCGGGGCTGCTCGGTGCGATGTTCTCCCCCGAGCGCCTCGCCGACGGCACCCAGCAGCGCGCCCTCGCGGCGGCCATCGCGTCGTGCGCGGCCCTCCTCGTCGCCGACGAGGAGGCCGACCCCCGCGAGGTGCTCGCTCCCGTCGCCCGCCGACACCGCGCGGTGGGCGTGGAGCCGGCGCAGTACGAGGTCGTGCACGAGCACCTGTTCGCCGCGATCGTCCACGTGCTGGGCGACGCGGTGACCCCCGAGGTCGCGGCCGCGTGGGACGAGGTCTACCGGACGATGGCGGACACCCTCATCGAGCTCGAGGCGGCGTGACGCCGGCCTGACACGGGCCTGAACACGCGGTCGCCGGCCGGTCAGGCGCCGTCGAGGATCTCCCGGATCCGCGCCAGCCGGTCGGTGACCTGCTTCTCGAAGCCGCGGTCGCTCGGCGCGTAGTAGCGCCGCCCCGCGAGCTCGTCCGGGAGGTACTGCTGCGCCGCGACGGCGTGCGGCGCGTCGTGCGCGTACCGGTAGCCCTTGCCGTGGCCGAGGCCCTCGGCGCCCGCGTAGTGCGCGTCGCGCAGGTGCGGCGGGACCACGCCGGCCTTGCCCGCCCGGACGTCCGCGAGCGCCGCGTCGACGCCGAGGTACGCGGCGTTCGACTTGGGCGCGGTCGCGAGGTGCACGACGGCCTCCGCCAGGACGATGCGCCCCTCGGGCATCCCGATGAGCTGGACGGCCTGCGCGGCGGCCACGGCGGTCTGCAGGGCGGAGGGGTCGGCCATGCCGACGTCCTCGGCGGCCGAGATGACCAGCCGGCGGGCGATGAACCGCGGGTCCTCCCCCGCGGCGACCATCCGGGCCAGGTAGTGCAGGGAGGCGTCGACATCGGACCCGCGGATGGACTTGATGAACGCGGAGACGACGTCGTAGTGCTGGTCGCCGTCGCGGTCGTAACGCACGGCGGCGACGTCGACGGCGCGCTCGACGGTGTCCAGGTCGACGGGGACGGCGGCGTCCGCGGCGCGGGCCGGGTCCGCGTCGGCCAGGGCCGCTCCGGCGGCCGCCTCGAGGATGGTGAGCGCCTTGCGCGCGTCGCCGCCCGCCATCCGCACGAGCTGGTCCTCGGCGTCGGCCGCGAGGGCGACCGCGCCGCCGAGGCCGCGCTCGTCCTCGACGGCGCGGCGCACGAGGGCGCGCACGTCGTCCGCGGTCAGCGGCTTGAGGGTGAGCAGCAGGGAGCGGCTCAGCAGCGGGGAGTTCACGGAGAACGACGGGTTCTCCGTGGTGGCGGCGACCAGCGTGACCCAGCGGTTCTCGACGCTGGGCAGCAGCGCGTCCTGCTGGGTCTTGGAGAAGCGGTGCACCTCGTCGATGAAGAGCACTGTCTCCTCGCCACCCGTGGCGAGTCGGCGGCGGGCGTCCTCGACGACCTGCCGCACCTCCTTGACGCCCGCGGTGACGGCCGACAGCTCGACGAAGCGGCGGCCGGACGACGTCGCGACCAGGTACGCCAGGGTGGTCTTGCCGACCCCCGGCGGGCCCCACAGGATCACCGACCCGGGCGCGGCGCGGCGCGCCGACTCGTCGTCGGGCTCCACGAGCCGGCGCAGCGGCGAGCCCGCCACGAGGAGGTGCCCCTGGCCCGCGACCTCGTCGAGCGTGGCGGGCCGCATCCGCACGGCCAAGGGGGCGCTCGGGCCGGTGCGCCCGGTCGCCGGCGTGCCGCGGGTGCCGGTGAGCGCGGCGTCGAACAGGTCCATGCCCCCAGCCTACGGAGCCTCACCCACGCCCCCGTCCGCGGGTGGCCTCGTGCCTAGGGTGGAGGCATGACGGTCGACGACGGCACCGGGCCGGAGACGGACGGGGCGGACGTGGTCGTCGTCGGGGCGGGGCCGACCGGCCTCCTCCTGGCGGGCGACCTCGCCGTCGCAGGAGTGCGGGTGACCGTGCTCGAGAAGCGACCGGCGGGGCTGAGCAACCTCACCCGCGCGTTCGCGGTGCACGCGCGCAGCCTCGAGGCACTGGACGCGCGCGGGCTGGTCGACGAGCTCCTGACCACCGGCCGGGTGGTGCGCGGGCTGCGCGTCTTCGGCCGGGTGGACGTCCGCCTTGACGCCCTCCCGGGCCGGTTCCCGTTCGTCCTCGTCACGCCGCAGTACGAGGTGGAGCGCCTGCTGCGCCGGCGCGCGGAGGCCGCGGGGGTCCGCTTCCGGCATGACGTGGAGGTCACCGGCCTCGCCCAGGACGACGACGGCGTCACCCTCGCCGCAACGGGCCCGGACGGCCCGACGACCGTGCGCGCGCCGTGGGTGGTCGGCACGGACGGCGTGCGCTCGACGGTGCGCCGGGCCGCGGGCATCGCGTTCCCCGGGGAGACGGTGATCCGCGCCATGGTGCTGGCGGACGTCCGCGTGGCGCGCCCGCCCCACGACGTCCTCACCGTCGCCTCCGCGGGCGGCTCCCTGGGCTTCCTCGCGCCCTTCGGCGGCGGCTGGTACCGGTTCATCGGCTGGGACGAGGAGCTCGACCCGAGCGACACCGGCGGTGGCGTGGGTGGCGACGTCGGCCTGGACGAGGTCCGCGCCGTCGCGCGCGCGACCCTCGGGGACGACCTCGGGATGCACGAGCTGCGCTTCGCCACCCGGTTCGCGGCCGACGAGCGCCAGGCCACCCGGTACCGCGCCGACCGCGTCCTGCTGGCGGGCGACGCCGCCCACTGCCACAGCCCCGCCGGCGGGCTCGGCATGAACACCGGCCTGCAGGACGCCGCGAACCTGTCGTGGCGGCTCGCCGCCGTGGTGCGCGGCGTCGACCCGCAGGTGCTCGACGGCTACACCGACGAGCGGTACCCGGTGGGCAGGCAGGTGCTGACCACGAGCGGCGCCCTGCTGCGCCTGGCCACGCGGCCCGGGCCTGCGGCGGCCGCGGCGCGCGCGGTCCTGGCGACGGCGCTCGCGCGCGTGGCACCCGCCCGCCGACGTGCGGCGGCCACCGTCTCGGCGCTCGGGGTCAGGTACCCGGCCCCTGCGGGCGCCCACCCCGCGGCGGGCCGCCGGGTGCCCGACCTCCCACTGGCTCCCGGGCCCGCCGGGACACGCCTGGCGGAGGCGCTGCGCGCGGGCAGGTTCGTCCTCGTGGGCCCGGCGAGCGGCGCGCCGGCCGCCCTCCCGCCCGCTCCGGGCGAGGTCGACCCGGGCGAGCGCGTCGTCGTGCGGCGTGACGACGGCCGGCCCGCGACGCTGCTGGTGCGCCCCGACGGCTACCTCGCCGACGCCGCCGAGCGGGCGCCTGCCGGCCTCGCAACCGCCGGGCCCGGGGCTCCGCCGTCGAGCAGGGCCTGACGCAGCGCGTCGGGGAGGTCGGGCGGCACGTCCGGCGGCACGGCGAGCGCCTGCAGCGAGCGCGAGTAGTAGTTGCGCAGCCCGGCGGCCAGGGCCACGTCGACGATCTGCCGGTCCGTGAGGCCCGCGTCGCGCAGCCGCCGCGTCTCGGCCTCGGTGACCGCCACCGCGTCGGTGCTCAGGCGCGCGGCGAGGTCCATGGCCGCGACCTCGGCGTCCGTCAGCCCGGCGTCGTGGTGGTCGCGCGCGATCCGTGCGAGCTGGGCGTCGTCGAACAGCTGACGGCTGCGGCGACCGTGCGCCAGGAGGCAGGCCTCGGACCGCAGCGCCTTGGCGGCCGCCAGGGTCACCAGCTCGTACAGCCGCGGTCCGAGGCCGCGGGCGACGGCGCGCGCGAGCCCTTCGAAGGCCAGGTAGGCCTCCAGGTCCACGGCCATGACGCGCGTGTGGCTCGGCACGTAGCCGAGCGCCGCGACGTCCTCGGCGTAGACCTCCGCCAGGGCGCCGGTGGCGTCGTCCGGCTCCACGGTCCTGATGATGGTCATGGTCGCCCCCGAGCGGTCGCCTCCGCGGACCGGCGCCGGCCGTCGGCCTCGGGCTCCGGCGGCGGCCCGCCTCGTCCATGCTCCTCCCCGCCGGGCCCAGGCGCACCGGCCCGCGGGGGTGAACCTGGCCGGCGTATCAGGGCCGGGAGCTCTCGAACTCCTGGACGAGGTCGAAGCCCAGCCGCAGGTAGAGCCGCCGCGCGGCGGCGTTGTGGGCGTAGACGCCGAGGGTGACCATCGGGGACTCGGCGAGCCCGGCCCGGGTGGCGGCGCCCGTGACCGCGGCCGCGATCCCCCGCCCGCGCCACGCGGGGTCGGTCCCGATCGACCCGAGGGTCCAGGGACGGCCCGGGACGCGGCGCGACGCGCCCGCGACGCCCCGCACCACGCCGTCGTCGTCGCGCCAGCCCCACCAGCGGGAGCGAGGTTCGTCGACGGGAAGCTCGCCGCCGGGGTTCGCGACCGCCAGGCACGCGGCCGCCTCGGCCCGCTCCTCGGCGCTCGTCAGCTCGGCGACGCGGTCCTCGCCGGGCTGCGCCGGAGGCGGGGCCGGAGGCGGGGCCGTCGCGCACATCCAGTCCCAGGCGTCGAACGGGGCGCGGTCGAACGGCGGCGGCACCGCCCCGCCGTGGCCGGACAGCGCGGCGTGCGTGCCGCGCGGCATCGACGCCCGCACCACCGGGCCCAGCCCGCCGACGGCGGCCAGCTCCGCCTCCGCGGCCAGCACGAGGCGCGCCGCGCCGGCGGGGTCGCCCACGCCCAGGACGCTCACGCCCGTGGGCGCATGGTCGACGGCGAACGGGCGGCCGCCGTCGATCCGCTCGCGCCAGCGCAGGCGGACCAGGAGGGCGTCGCCGTCGGACCAGGAGTGGCTGGCGTCCCACCCGCCGTGGGCGGCCTCGGCGACGACGACGGGGTGCTGCGCCCAGCGCGCAGGCAGGCTCGCCCCGGCCACCTCCGTGACCGGGGCGAGCGCGTGCCCGTCGAGGGTGCTGGTCACTCCCCCGCGGCCGGCGGCTCGTCCTGCGGGGCGGCGTCCACGCCGGCCTCCTTGCGCTGCTCCGGCGTGATCGGGGCCGGGGCGTCGGTCAGCGGGTCGTAGCCCCCGCCCGACTTCGGGAACGCGATGACGTCGCGGATCGACGGCGACTTCGTCAGCAGGGCGACGATGCGGTCCCAGCCGAACGCGATCCCGCCGTGCGGCGGGGCGCCGAACTTGAACGCGTCGAGCAGGAAGCCGAACTTCTCCTGCGCCTCGGCCGGGCCGATGCCCATGACGTCGAAGACCCGCTCCTGCACGTCGCGGCGGTGGATACGGATCGAGCCGCCGCCGATCTCGTTGCCGTTGCAGACGATGTCGTAGGCGTAGGCCAGGGCGTTGCCCGGGTCCTGCTCGAACGTGTCGATCCACTCGGGCTTCGGCGACGTGAACGCGTGGTGCACGGCGGTCCAGGCGGAGTGGCCGAGGTCGACGTCGTCGTCCTCACCGGTCGGCTTGAACAGCGGCGCGTCCACGACCCAGACGAACGCCCACGCGTCCTCGTCGACCTGGCCGGTGCGGTGCGCGATCTCGATGCGGGCGGCGCCGAGCAGCGCGCGGGCCTCCGAGGTCTTGCCGGCCGCGAAGAACACGGCGTCGCCCGGCTGCGCGCCGGTGGCGGCGGCGAGGCCCTCACGCTCGGCGTCGGACAGGTTCTTGGCGACCGGGCCGCCCAGAGTGCCGTCCTCGCCGTACGTGACGTACGCGAGGCCCTTGGCGCCACGCTGCTTGGCCCACTCCTGCCAGGCGTCGAACTGGCGGCGCGGCTGCGAGGCGCCCCCGGCCATGACGACGGCGCCCACGTACTCCGCCTGGAAGACGCGGAACGGCGTGGCGGCGAAGTAGTCCGTGAGCTCGACGAGCGGGTTGCCGAAACGCAGGTCGGGCTTGTCCGTGCCGTACAGGCGCATGGCGTCGGCGAACGTCATACGGGCGATCGGCGTCGGGATCTCGACGTCGATCAGCTTCCACAGCGCGACGAGGATCTGCTCAGCCAGCGCGATGACGTCGTCCTGGTCGACGAAGCTCAGCTCGACGTCCAGCTGGGTGAACTCGGGCTGGCGGTCGGCGCGGAAGTCCTCGTCGCGGTAGCAGCGGGCGATCTGGTAGTAGCGCTCGAGGCCGCCGACCATGAGGAGCTGCTTGAACAGCTGCGGGCTCTGCGGGAGGGCGTACCAGCTCCCCGGCGCGAGGCGGGCCGGGACGAGGAAGTCGCGGGCACCCTCGGGCGTCGAACGGGTCAGGGTGGGCGTCTCCACCTCGACGAAGTCGTGCTCGTCGAGCACGCGGCGGGCCGCCTGGTTCGCCTTCGACCGCAGCCGCAGGGCGTGCGCCTGGCTCGGGCGGCGGATGTCGAGGTAGCGGTGCTTGAGACGCGCCTCCTCGCCGATCGTCTCCGTGTCGGCCAGGGCCGTGGAGACCTGGAACGGCAGCGCGGCCGACTCGTTGAGGACCACGACCTCCTTGGCCACGACCTCGATCTCGCCCGTGGCGAGGTTCGGGTTCGCGTTGCCCTCGGGGCGGCGGCCGACCTCACCGGTCACCTGCAGCACGAACTCGGAGCGCAGCGGGTGGGCCACGGACTCGTCCCGGATGACGACCTGGGAGATGCCCGAGGCGTCGCGCAGGTCGATGAAGGCCACTCCTCCGTGATCCCGGCGGCGATCGACCCACCCCGTGAGGGTGACGGTCTGGCCGATGTGCTCGGCCCGCAGTGAGCCGGCCGTGTGGGTGCGGAGCACGGAGGGGTCCTTTCGTGACGGGTGGTGGGCGGGTGGTGCCGCCGTCCCGGTGCCCGGCCGGGGCGGCCGTCGCGCCCTCTCAGGGCGACGTGGCGAGTTTAGTCGCTGCACCCCCGGCCCCGTCCGCCGTTTTCCGGCGGCCGACGGCGCGTCGGGCGCCGGGGTGTGTTGCCGTGGTCACAAACCGCCCCCCTCGTTACTCTCTTCCGGGGCAAGACAGGGTGAGAACCGGTGGCTGACCTGCGGGGGGACCTGGACGTGTACCTGGACATGGGCCTGGACGTGCGACGGCACGTCGTCGCGGGCGAGGTGGCCCGGTGAGGCCGGCGGACTGGTCACCGGTCGGCCTGGACGCCGACCCCACGCCCGGGGACCCGGTACTCGTCCTCTCCGGGGGGCAGGACTACCTCGAGGTCGCCGGCTCGATCGACGACGCGGCCGGCGCGATGTCCCGGTTGGACGTCGCCGGGACGATCTCCCAGGCCGTGGACGCGTTGATGGAGACCAAGGAAGACACCATCAGCGAGATCCGCCGCGCCCACTCCCGGTATCAGGCCACGGGCGAGGCGCTGGTGGACTACGCCCGCACCCTGGACCGGGT
>NZ_JBHWYY010000071.1:0-20712 GCF_042728595.1 Isoptericola sp. NPDC060185
CCGGGGGGCCCGCCCTCCCGGCGGGACGACGCGACTCATGACGACCCTCGTACGATCGGAAAGAGGACATGGAGATGGCAGAGCTGAACGTGGACCTCGTCGCGTCCGACCGCAAGGTCTGGTCCGGCGCGGCGCGCGAGGTCAGCGCACCGTCCGTCGACGGGCAGGTCGGCATCCTCGCCGGCCACGCCCCGCTCCTCGCGGTGCTGCGGCCCGGCACGGTCAAGGTGTCGACGGCCCACGGGACCGCGGTCGAGGCGCACGTGACCGGCGGCTTCGTCTCCGTCGACGGCAACCTCGTCACGATCGTCGTGGACGAGGTCTCGGAGCTGTCCGGCCGCGAGCCGGCGCTGCGCTGAGGCAGGTGCCGGTGGCGTACGTCGTCTGGATCGCGATCGGTCTCGTCGTCGCGCTCGGACTGGTGCTCGCCGCCGGCGCCTCCCGCCTGCGGACCCTCTCCCGGAGGGTCGGCTCCTTCCCCTGCCACGCCCGGCCCGCGGACGACCCGCAGGCCGCGTGGATGGTGGGGATCGCCCACTACGCCGTGGGCCGCATCGACTGGTGGCGCGGCTGGTCGCTGGCCCCGCGCCCCGCGCGGGTCTGGCACCGCGACCGCCTGTCGATCACCGGCCGAGCCCCGCTCGACCAGGCCGGCCAGCCCGACCAGGTGCTGGTGCGCTGCCGCTACGACGGCACCGACTTCGAGCTCCTGATGTCGTCCGGCGCGTACGCCGGCCTGGCCTCCTGGCTCGAGTCCGCGCCCCCGGGGCGTCGCGACCTGGTCCTGTAGCGACCTGGTCCCGTAGGGCACCGCCACAGCACCTGCCACGAACGAAGAGGGGGACCGTGCGTCTCGTCGTCGCCCGCTGCTCGGCCCGGTACACCGGCCGGCTCACCGCCCACCTGCCGCTCGCCACGCGGCTGCTCGTCGTC
This sequence comes from Isoptericola sp. NPDC060185, assembly GCF_042728595.1. Classification (NCBI taxonomy): domain Bacteria; kingdom Bacillati; phylum Actinomycetota; class Actinomycetes; order Micrococcales; family Promicromonosporaceae; genus Isoptericola; species Isoptericola sp. NPDC060185. Next base: position 934 of record NZ_JBHWYY010000071.1, read on the forward strand.
AAAGCCGACGGCAGCGTGCTGCTGCACTCCGACGGCGGCTCCTACAAGCCGCTGAACTGGATGAGCCCGCCGTGCGCGACGTCGGTCGCGGACCCGGACGACGAGGCGCGGGAGCGCGGCGTCACCCAGGTCTGGACCGTGCAGCACCAGAAGTCGGACGACCGCCTCGAGATCGAGCTGCACGAGGTGGAGCACGACTCCGCCCACGACCTCGGCATCGACCCGGGCCTGGTGAAGGACGGGGTCGAGGCGCACCTGCAGGAGCTGCTCGCCGCGCAGATCGACCGCCTGGGGGCGGGGCACACGCTGGTACGCCGGGAGTACATGACGGCGATCGGCCCGGTCGACATCCTCGCGCGGGACGGCGCGGGCGCCACGGTCGCGGTGGAGCTCAAGCGGCGCGGGGACATCGACGGCGTCGAGCAGCTGACGCGCTACCTCGAGCTGCTCAACCGCGACCCCCTGCTGGCCCCCGTGCGCGGCGTCTTCGCCGCCCAGGAGATCAAGCCGCAGGCCCGCGTGCTCGCGACGGACCGCGGCATCGAGTGCCTGATCCTCGATTACGACGCGATGCGCGGCGTCGACGACGTCGACTCCCGCCTCTTCTGACCGGGTTTGTCAGGAAGGTTTCGCAACTTGTGTGGCGTGCGGCAGGATGTGGCGCATGAGTGATGCGACCTCCCCGGCCCCTGTCCCCGCGCCCGGCGAGCTCGCCGTGCTGCGCGGTCGGGTCGTGACACCGCACGACGTCGTCGAGGACGGCGCCCTCGTCGTGGCCGACGGCGTCGTCCGCTGGGTCGGCCCGGTGGCGGCGGCCGAGCACGCGGATCCCGCGGTGGCGGCGGCCGTCGCGGCGGCGCCCGCCCCGGAGCCCGGCACGGTGCTGCTGCCCGGGCTCGTGGACCTGCACGACCACGGCGGCGGCGGCGTCGGATTCCCCGACGCGGCGAGCGCGCAGGAGGCGATGGTCGCGGTGCTGGAGCACCGGCGGCACGGCACCACGACGATGCTCGCCTCGCTCGTCACCGCCGACCGGGAGACGCTCCTCGCGCAGGCCGCGATGCTCGCCGGGCTGGCGGAGGCGGGGGAGATCGCGGGTATCCACGCCGAGGGTCCGTTCCTGTCGCACGAGCGTCGCGGCGCCCAGAGCCCCGACGACCTCGTGCCCGGTGACCCCGCCCTGGTCCGCGACCTCGTCGAGGCCGCGCGCGGGCACCTGCGGACGATGACGGTGGCCCCGGAGATCGAGGGGGTCGCCGGCCCCGGAGGCGCGGCCGAGGCGCTGGTCGAGGCCGGCGTCGTCCCGTCGTTGGGCCACACGGACGCCACGACCGAGCAGGCGGAGGCGCTCGTCGCCCAGGTCGCGGCCGGGCTCGCCGCGCGTGCCGCCGACGGTGAGGCCCCTGCGCGGGAGATGACCGCGACCCACCTGTTCAACGGCATGCGCCCGCTGCACCACCGCGCGCCCGGCCCGATCGCCGCGTGCCTGGCGGCGGCGGCCCGCGGAGACCTCGTGGTCGAGCTCATCGCGGACGACGTGCACCTGGCGCCGGCCACCGTGCGCAGCGTCGTCGAGACGGTCGGCGCCGACCAGGTCGTGCTCGTCACCGACGCGATGGCGGCGGCGGGCATGGCGGACGGCTCCTACGAGCTGGGGCCGATGGCGGTCACCGTGCGCGACGGCGTCGCGCGGCTCGCCGACCCGGAGTCGTCCGAGGGCGGCTCGATCGCGGGCGGCACCGCGCACCTGGTCGACGTGGTGCGCTCCACCGTCGCCGCCGGCGTCCCGCTCGTGGACGCCGTCCGCTCGGCGTCGTGGGTGCCCGCGCGCGTGCTCGGCCTCACCGACGTCGGCGGCCTGGTCGTGGGCCGGCGTGCCGACGTCGTCGAGACCGACGGCGACCTGCGCGTGCGCCGCGTGCTGCGCGGCGGCGTGCCGGTGGTCTGAGGCGCGGCCCAGGTGACGCCCGGCCCGGCGTGCCCGCGGCCGGCCCGGGACGAGCGCCCCGGGCCGGCCGCGTCGTGCGTCCCGGCCTGCGTCCCGCCCTACGAGGTCAGGTGGAACGTCGAGACGCGGACACCGTCGCCGAGCACGAGGTAGACGTCCTGACGCCCCGCCGCACGCCGGATCGGCACGGTGACGTCGGCGTAGGCACGGGCGTCTCCCGTGGCAGGTACCTCGGCGCTGCCCACCAGCCGGCCGTCCGGCGCGCCGAGCCGCACCTCGAGGCGCGCCGGGCCGTCGCCCGCCTTCGCCACGGAGGCGACGAGGGACCGGGCGCCGTTCGTGAGGTCCGCGTCCTCGTAGGCCACCCACGCGCCGTCGCGCGTCGCGGCCACCGAGGTGCCGCGCTCCTTGGTGGTGTCGACGAGGGTCGTCCCGTCGGCGTCGTCGTAGTTCTGCGCCTGCGTGACGCGCGTCAGGTCGCGCGCGGGGATGCGCTCGCCGTCCACGCGCACGGACGCCCGCGCCCGGACGTCGGTCGACGATGCCCCGACCAGCAGGTCGTGCGTGCTGGCCTCGACCACCCAGCGGTCGCGGGTGACGTCCCAGTGCCGCAGGGCGTCGACGGGCACCTCGAGGTGCACCCGCACGGTCTGGCCGGCGCGCACGTGGACGCGGTCGAAGTCGCGCAGCTGGCGCACGGGCTGGTCGTCGCGCGACGTGCGCTGGTGCGTGTAGAGCTGGACGACCTCGTCCCCGTCGACGTCCCCGGTGTTGGTGACGTCCACCGACACCCGGACCGTGTCGCCCGGCGCGACGGACCTGTCCGCCACCCGCAGGTGCGAGTACCGGAACGACGTGTACGACAGCCCGTAGCCGAACGGGTACAGCGGGTCGTGGGCGTCGTCGTACAGGTAGGTCTGCCGGGATCCGACGACGTCGTAGTCGAGCATCGTGTCCGGCAGGTCGTCGACGGACCGCGGCCACGTCTGCGTGAGCCGTCCTGCGGGGTCGGCGTCGCCGAACAGCGTGTCGGCGAGCGCGTTCCCGGTCTCCTGCCCGGCGTGCGTGGTCCACAGGATGGCGGGCACGGACTCCTGCAGGCCGCCGATGGTCTGCGGGTAGCTGGAGGTGAGCACGACGATCGTGTTCGGGTTCGCCTCCCGCACCGCCCTGACGAGGGCCTCCTGGCCGGCCGCCAGGTCGAGCCCGGTCCGGTCGTGGGCCTCGCGGCCGTTGATGAACGGCATCGTGCCGACCACGACGACGGCGGCGTCCGCCTCCTCGGCGGCGGCGACCGCCTGCGCCGTGCCGTCCACCACGACGTCGCGCGTGAACGCGGTGGCCTCGTCGGCGGTCCGCGCGCCGAGCTGGAGCGAGCCGTCGTCGGCGACGACGAGGTAGGGCGTCGCGAACGACGGCGACCACGACTCGGCCGAGTCGTAGCCGGCGTACCGCAGCACCACGTCGCCGTCGGGGCGCTCCTCGATGCGGAAGAGCTGCTGGACGTACCAGCCGTTCGGCTGCTCCTGGTCGTTGGCGAAGCCGCTCCAGTTGAAGCCGACCGTCTTGCCGTTGGCCGCGCTGCGCAGCGTCACGACGCCCTCGCCCCAGTCGAAGACGTCGAACTGGGCGGTGGTGTCGGGGGAGTCCGCGGTGGCCGCGAGCGGGCCGCCCGCGGAGCCCGCGCCGCCGGCGAGGTACCGGCCGGTCTCGGCGTCGCGCAGCGTGATGCGGTCCACGCCCTCGGTGGTCGCGACGGCGTCGGCCCCGAGGCGGGCCGCGATGCCGTCGACGGGCGTGACGGAGTACGGCTGCTTACCGCCGTACCAGTCGGTGTAGAGGGTGTCGGCCAGCGGGCCCACGACGGCGACCTCGCCGGTGGTCGCGGGGTCCAGCGGCAGGGTCCCGCCGTCGTTCTTGAGCAGCACCTGCGCCGCGGTCGCGCTCTCGCGGGCGAGGGCGCGGTGGGCCGCCGTGTCGACGGCGCCGACGTCCCCGTAGGGGCCGCCGTCCGGGTCGAACTCGCCGAGCCGGAACCGCAGCTCGAGGTTGTGCGACGCGGCGGTGCGCACGTCGGACCACTCGAGCAGGCCCTGGTCCAGGGCGTCCTGGACGGCGTCGATGGTGGGTTGCGGGTCGTTGTCGTTGACCGTCATGGAGTCGAGGCCGGCCTTGACCAGCGCGGCGTCGGCCTCGGCCTGGGTGTCGTAGTACTGCTGGGACGCCACGAGGTTCAGGGGTGCGGCGGCGTCGGACACGTTGAAGAGGGTCCGGTCCGTCCACGAGCGGACGGTGTCGTCGAGGCTCGGGTCCGCGGTGGCGGGGCGGCCGTTGATGAGGTTGTACCCGGTCATCACCCCCGTCGCGGCGTTCGCCCGGATCACGGGCTCGAACGCCTGCTCCTCGTACTCGTGCAGCGCGCGGGGCGGGAGGACGGCGGAGACGGTGTCGCGCGCGGTCTCGGTGTTGTAGCCCAGGTAGTGCTTCAGCGTGGGCGCGGTCTTGAGGTAGAACGGGTCGTCACCGGTGAGGCCGTGCCCGTAGGCGGTCGCGATCTCGCTCGAGAGCGTCGGGTCCTCGGAGTACCCCTCCTCGTTGCGCCCCCACCGCGGGTCGCGCAGCAGGTTGACGACGGGCGCCCAGAGGTTGAGCCCCCACAGGTCCGGGTCCTGCGCGTGGTAGGCGCGGGCTTCGTCGGAGACCACGGTGCCCACCTGCTCGACGAGCTCGGGGTCCCACGTGCTGGCCAGGCCCACGGCCTGCGGGAAGGTCGTGGCGGTGGCGGTGTGCACGGCGCCGTCCTCGTGCGACGTCGTCCAGGCGAGGCCGTGCAGCGCCTCGGTGCCGCTGCGGAACTGCCCGATGCCGAGCCGCGGAACGGGCAGCGGGAACTGGTGCAGCAGGCTGATGGTCTCGGTCCTCGTGAGCCGGCCCAGGAGGTCGTCGACCCGCTGGTCGACCGACAGGTCGGGGTCGCGGAACGGCAGGTCGTCGAGGTGGTCGGGCGCCGCGGCGGCCGCGGTCGTCGCGGCGTCGGCGGGGGTCGCGGTGGCGGAGGCCCACGCCAGCCCGGGCGTGAGCGCGAGGACGCCGAACGCGGTCGTGGCGGCGATGCCGCGGCGCGTCCGACGGCGGTGTCGGGTACTCATGGTGCTCCCTCGGTTCGGGGGCGGCCGTCGTCGGCCGCCCGCTGGGGGACGGAACGAGCACCTCACCGGGGAGCGTCGGGCGCGCCGACGCCGGGCAGCGGCCCCGAGCCTGGTGAGGACGTGCGGCCTGGCGAGACGATCATCGTCGAAGCGCTTCGACCCGCTGCTTGTCCATGACGCTAGTCCGGTCGACGGGCTTGTGGCAATGGATGAACTAAATCCGCCCGGAGGTCTTGACAGGCGGCTCCCGCCCCGCCCATGCTGGCCGTCGAAGCGCGTGGTCGAAGCGCTTCGACGGTCTCGGGACCGCGGCGTCCGCCGACGGTGCGGGACCCCGGCACAGGGAGGTGGCGGCATGACGACGATGCAGGACGTGGCGCGGCGGGCGGGGGTCTCGCTCAGCACGGTGTCCTACGCGTTGTCCGGCAACCGGAGCGTCTCCGCGGCGACCCGGGACCGGATCGCGGAGGCGATGGCGGAGCTCGGGTACACGCCGAACGCGATGGCCCGCGGCCTGGCCTCCCGGCGCAGCCGCGTGCTCGCCCTCGTCTTCCCGGCCGCCGAGCGCGGCCTCGGCGGCACCGTGGCGGAGTTCGTGTCCGCCGCGGGGGACACCGCCCGGGAGAACGGCCACCACCTCGTGCTCTGGCCGTTCCGGACCACCCAGGCCGACGAGGTGCGCGACCTCGTCCTCCAGGGGATGGCCGACGGCGTGCTCGTCATGGAGGTCACCCTGGACGACCCGCGCGTCGCGACGCTCCGCGACGCCGGCGTGCCGTTCACGATGATCGGCCGCACGCGGGACGTGGCGGGGCTGCCGAGCGTCGACGTGGACTTCGAGCGGACCACGCGGGAGGCCGTCGAGCACCTCGTCGGCCTCGGGCACCGGCACATCGCCTTCCTCAACCACTCCCAGGCCACGGCGGACGAGGGCTATGCCCCGACGTTCCGCGCCGAGGAGGGCTTCGCCGCCGCGATGCGGGCCCGGGGGCTCGAGCCGGTCACGCGTCGCGTCGACGAGACGCCCCAGGCGGGCCGCGAGGCCCTCGGCGAGGTGCTGGCCGCGGAGCCGCGCACCACCGCCCTGGTGACGATGAACGAGATGGCGACCTTCGGCGTCCTCGCCGAGCTCCAGCAGCGGGAGATGCCGGTGCCCGGGCGGATGTCCGTCCTGGCGATCGTCACCTCGCCCGGGGTGGCCGACATGAGCAACCCCCGGCTGACCACCATGCACTCTCCCGGGACGGAGCTGGGCAGGCTCGCGGTGCTCACCCTGCTCGCCCGGGTGGCGGGGGAGGACGACGGGCCGGCGGGCACCCTCATCGGCTGCACGCTCGAGCCCGGCGAGAGCGTCGGGCCGGCACCTGCCGACGCAGGCGTGCCGGGGCCGAGCCGACCCTGACGGGCGGCCGCCCGCCGACCCACGTGCCGTACCACCACCGACCACAACTGACGACCGACCTGACCGGGCACCGGAGCCCGGCGCCCCGACGCGCCCGCGCCGGGGCCGACGAAGGAGGAACTGCGATGACGCGTATCCGCAAGGCATCGACGATCGCCGCGCTGGCGGCCCTGCCCCTGGTCCTGACCGCCTGCGTCGGCGGTGGCGGAGGAGGCGGTGGCGACGCCGCGGGCGGCGGCGACACCGACGACAAGACGCTGACCATCTGGCACTACGAGAACGACGACTCGGCCATGGGGCAGGCCTGGGCGAAGGCGATCGAGATCTTCGAGGACGAGCACCCCGACGTCACCGTCGACGTCGAGAAGCAGACGTTCGAGCAGATCCAGAAGAACGCCAAGATCGTGCTCACCGGCGACGACGTCCCCGACGTCATGGAGTACAACAAGGGCAACGCGACCGCGGGGCAGCTCGCCGCGCAGGGGCTCATCGCCCCGCTGACGGACGCCGCGGAGAAGAACGGCTGGGCCGACAAGCTGTCCGGGTCGCTGCAGACCACGGCGCGCTACGACGACAAGGGGCTCATGGGCTCCGGCGACTGGTACGGCGTCCCCAACTACGGCGAGTTCGTCGGCGTGTACTACAACAAGGCGATGTTCGAGAAGGCCGGGCTCGAGGTGCCGACCACGCTCGACGAGCTCGAGCAGGTCATGAAGGCGTTCAAGGACGACGGCGTCACGCCGCTGGCCGAGGCCGGGGCCGAGTACCCGATGGGCCAGCTCTGGTACGAGCTCGTGCTCGCGAACGCGGACCGCGACCTCGTGGACCAGTACCAGCTCTTCGACGGCGACGTGGACTTCCACGGCCCGGAGCTGACGGCCGCCACGAAGAAGCTCGACCAGTGGATCAAGGATGGCTACGTCGCCTCCGACTCCGCCGGCCTCACGGCTGAGGACATGGGCGTGGCGTTCATGAAGGGCGACTACCCGATGATGGTCTCCGGCTCCTGGTGGTTCGGCCGCGTCACGGCCGAGATGAAGGACGACTGGGGTCAGTTCAACTTCCCGGGCAACACGCTGCAGGTGGGCTCGTCCGGCAACCTGTGGGTGGTGCCGACCAACGCGGACTCGCCGTCGCTGGCCGAGGAGTTCATCGACACCACGCTGCGGCCGGAGGTGCAGGACGTGCTGGCGCAGACCGGCGGCCTGCCGGTCGCGGGCGACGCGTCGACCATCACGGACGAGAAGACGCGCGAGCTCACCCAGAACTTCCAGGACATCCTCGACGACGACGGCCTGGCGTTCTACCCCGACTGGCCCGTGCCCGGCTACTACGACGTCATCGTCAGCCAGCTGCAGTCGCTGGTGAACCAGTCCAAGACGCCGGACCAGGTGCTCGACGGCCTGAGCTCCGCCTACACGGACGGCAAGGCCGACCTGCTCGGCGAGTGACGACATGACGGCCACCACCACGACCGCCCCGGCGGCGCCCCGCCCCGCGCGGGCGCGCGGCCGCCGCCGCTCCCTGCCGTACCTGCTCTACCTGCTGCCCGGCGCGGTGCTCTTCGTGCTCGTCATCGGGTACCCCCTGGTGACCAACGTCTACATCAGCCTGTTCTCCTGGCGCGGCGGGCTGGCCCCGCTCACCTGGGTGGGGTTCGACAACTACGCGGAGCTCTGGCACGACGCCGCGTTCTGGACGTCGTTCCAGAACTCGATCGCCATGATCGTCGCGATGGTGATCGTGCCGACCGCGATCGGCCTGCTGCTCGCGGCGGTGCTGTTCGACTACCTCGGGCGCCGGTTCGGCCCCCGCGTCGCGTCGGTCCTGCGGGCCACGTACTACCTGCCGCAGATCCTGCCGGTCGCGGTCGCGGGGGTGCTGTGGAACTGGATCCTCAACGCCCAGACGGGCGCGCTCAACGAGATCCTGCGTGCCCTCGGCGTGGCGGAGCCGCCGAACTGGCTCGGTGACCCGAGCACGGCCCTGCCCAGCGTCATGCTCGTGCTGATCTGGGTGCAGATCGGCTACCCCGTGGTGATCTTCATGGCGGCGCTGCAGCGGGTGGACCCCGAGCTGTACGAGGCGGCAGAGCTGGACGGCGCCGGCTGGTGGCGGCGGTTCCGCGCGATCACGGTCCCGCAGATCCGTCCGGAGACGTTCGTCGTCACGCTCACGTGCACGGTGGCGGCGCTCAAGGTGTTCGGGCCGATCTACGTGCTCACGCGGGGCGGCCCGGAGAGCTCCACGCTGGTGCCGAGCTACTACTCGTACCTCAACTTCTTCGACAAGTCGCGGGTGGGCTACGGCGCCGCCGTCGCGACCGTGCTCACGGTGGTGATCGTGGTGGTGGCCGTCGTCATCCTCGCGCTGCAGGCGCGGGCCGAGCGGGCCGAGGAGGTGGGGCGGTGATGGCCACGACGGTCGAGACCCCGCGCACCCCGCACCCCGCGCGCCCACGGACCGGCGCGCCCCGTCGGCCTGAGGGCGGGCGCCACCGCCGCGGCGCCGCGCGCTGGTTCGTGCTGGCCGGGGCGGTCCTCGTCGCGCTGCTGGTGCTCGCGCCGCTGCTGGTCATGCTGCTCAACGCGTTCAAGTCGCCGGAGGACTACACGCAGCACGGCCCGCTCAGCCTCCCGAGCGGCCTGTACCTCGACGGCCTCGTGAACTTCTGGCAGCGCACGGAGTTCCCCGTGAAGCTGTGGAACTCGTTCTTCATCTCCGCCGTGGTGGCGGTGGCCGCGTGCGTGCTCTCGCTGCTCAACGCGTACGCGATCGGCGTCGGCCGCATCCGGGGCCGCATGGGGATCGTGCTGCTCTTCCTGCTCGCGAACATGCTGCCGCAGGAGGCGCTGATCTACCCCCTGTTCGACATGGCGCGGCAGGTGGGGCTGTCCAACTCGCAGTGGTCGGTGATCATCATCTTCACGGTGATCCAGTCGGCCTTCGGCACCTACCTGCTCGCCTCGGTGCTCGGCACGTTCCCGCCCGCGCTGCTCGAGGCGGCCGCGCTCGACGGCGCCGGCCGCTGGCGCATCCTGTGGCAGGTGGTGTTCCCGATCGTGCGGCCCACCCTCATGGTGCTGATGATCTTCTTCTTCATCTGGACCTGGAACGAGTTCTTCATCCCCCTGGTCATGCTCACGACGCACGACACCCAGACGATCCCGATCGCCCTGGCGTCGCTGCAGGGCGACCGGATGATGGACGCCCCCACGACGAACGCCGGCGCCCTCGTGTCCCTGGTCCCGGCGCTCGTCTTCTTCCTGATCTTCCAGCGCACCCTCACCCGCGGCGTCACCGCCGGCGCGGTGAAGTGAGCGCCCCGAATCCCGCGCGGCGAGCCTGCGGGCCGTCCGCCATCATCGAATCCGACAGCACGGAGTAGGTGCACCCCTGATGAAGTTCACCGACGGCTACTGGCAGACCCGCCGCGGCATCGAGCCGCTGTACGCGGTCGAGGTCGACGACGTCCGCGTCGACGAGGCCACCGGCACCATGACCGTCTACGCGCCCACGGCGCACATCGCCCGGCGGGGGGACACCCTCAACCGGCCGATGCTCACCGTCACCTACTCCTCGCCCGCGCCCGGCGTGGTCAAGGTCCGCGTGGAGCACTTCGCCGGCGCCGCGCACCGCGGTCCGCAGTTCGCCGTCGCCCCCGAGCCGGGGTTCCGGCCCGTGGTCAAGGTCGACGAGACCACCGGCGTGCTCGAGACCGGCGGGCTGTCCGTCCGCGTGCACCGCGGCGGCGGCTGGCACGTCGACTTCGAGCACGACGGGCGGGTGCTCACCTCCAGCCTGCCCAAGTCCGTGGGCGCGATGACGGCGACGGCGGGGCCGGAGGCCGGCGCCTGGGTGCACGAGCAGCTCACCCTCGACCCGGGCGAGCACGTCTACGGTTTGGGCGAGCGGTTCGGGCCCTTCGTCAAGAACGGGCAGTCCGTCGACGTGTGGAACGAGGACGGCGGCACCTCCAGCGAGCAGGCGTACAAGAACGTGCCGCTCTACGTGACCAGCAAGGGGTACGGCGTCTTCGTGGCCCACCCCGAGCGGGTGTCGCTCGAGGTCGCGTCGGAGGTGAACACCCGCGTCCAGCTCTCCGTGGAGGGGCAGGCGCTGGAGTACTACGTCATCGCCGGCCCGACGCCCAAGGACGTGCTGCGCCGGTACACCGGGCTCACCGGCCGGCCGGCGCGCGTGCCGGCGTGGTCGTTCGGCCCCTGGCTGTCGACGTCGTTCACCACCGACTACGACGAGGCCACCGTGATGAGCTTCGTCGACGGGATGGCCGAGCGGGGGCTGCCGCTGAGCGTCTTCCACTTCGACTGCTTCTGGATGCGCGAGTACCAGTGGTGCGACTTCGAGTGGGACCCGCGCGTCTTCCCCGACCCGGAGGGCATGCTCGCGCGCCTGCACGAGCGCGGCCTCAAGGTGAGCGTCTGGATCAACCCGTACATCGGGCAGCGGTCGCCGCTGTTCGCCGAGGGACGGGAGAAGGGGTACCTCCTGCGCACCGCCGATGGCGGCGTCTGGCAGTGGGACCTGTGGCAGGCCGGCATGGCGCTGGTCGACTTCACCAACCCCGACGCGACGGCCTGGTACCTGGGCCACCTGGAGCGCCTGCTGGACCAGGGGGTGGACGCCTTCAAGACCGACTTCGGCGAGCGGGTGCCCACCGAGAACGTGGTCTGGCACGACGGCTCGGACCCGCGCAAGATGCACAACTACTACGCGGAGCTCTACAACGAGGCCGTCTTCGGCCTGCTCGAGCGGCGGCGGGGGCGCGGCGACGCCGTCGTCTTCGCGCGGTCCGCCACCGCGGGCGGCCAGCAGTTCCCGGTGCACTGGGGCGGCGACTGCGACTCCACCTACGCCTCCATGGCCGAGTCGCTGCGCGGCGGGCTCTCCCTCGCCCTGTCGGGCTTCGGGTACTGGAGTCACGACATCGGTGGCTTCGAGGGCACGCCCGACGCCGCCGTGTTCAAGCGGTGGCTCGCCTTCGGGCTGCTGTCCAGCCACTCGCGGTTCCACGGCTCGTCGTCGTACCGCGTGCCGTGGGCCTTCGACGAGGAGGCCGTCGACGTCGCGCGCCGCTTCACGCACCTCAAGATGTCGCTCATGCCGTACCTCGCCCGGGCGGGGGAGCAGGCGCACGCGACGGGCACGCCGATCATGCGACCGATGGTGCTCGAGTTCCCCGCCGACCGCGGCACCTTCGGCGTGGACATGCAGTACATGCTGGGCGACGCGCTGCTGGTGGCCCCGGTGTTCACGGCGGACGGCACCGTCGAGTACTACGTGCCCGAGGGCACGTGGACGCGGCTGCTCGACGGCGCGGACGGCGGCCACGCCGAGACGGTCACGGGCCCGCGCTGGGTCACCGAGACCCACGGCGTCGACTCGCTGCCCGTGCTCGTGCGGCCCGGCACGGTGCTGCCGGTCGGCGCGCGCACCGACCGGCCCGACTACGCGTGGGCCGAGGGCGTCGAGCTGCGGCTCGTCGCGCTGCCCGACGGCTACGACGCCGTGACCCCCGTCCCGACCGGCGGGCCCGACGGCGAGGCGGCGCGGTTCCGCGTCCGTCGCGCCGGCGGCGAGGTCGTCGTGACCACCGACGACGCCCCCGGCGACTGGAGCGTCCGGGTCGACGGGCGCGTCGCCACCACCGCCGGACCCGGAGAGCTGAGGATCACCCTGTGACGACCCGTACCTTCCCCGCCGACTTCCTGTGGGGCACCGCCACCGCGGCCTACCAGATCGAGGGCGCCGCCGCCGAGGGCGGCCGCGGGCCGTCGATCTGGGACACCTACTCCCACACCCCGGGCCGCACGCTGGGCGGCGACACCGGCGACGTGGCCTGCGACCACTACCACCGGTGGGCCGAGGACGTGGACCACCTCGACCGGCTCGGCGTCGGCGCCTACCGCCTGTCGATCTCGTGGTCCCGGGTCCAGCCCGGCGGCACGGGCCCCCTCAACCCCGAGGGCGTCGCGTTCTACCGCCGCCTGCTGGAGGCCCTGCGCGAGCGCGGCATCCGCCCCTTCGTCACCCTCTACCACTGGGACCTGCCGCAGGAGCTCGAGGACGCCGGCGGCTGGGTGAACCGGGAGACGTCGACGGCGTTCGCCGCGTACGCCCGGCACATGGCCACCGAGCTGGGCGACCTCGTCGAGGCGTGGACCACCCTCAACGAGCCGTGGTGCTCGGCCTACCTCGGCTACGGCTCGGGCGTGCACGCCCCCGGCCGCACCGAGCCGGAGGCGGCGCTCGCGGCCGTGCACCACCTCAACCTCGCCCACGGCCTGGCCGCCCGCGCGATCCGCGAGGTGCTGCCCGGCGCGCAGGTCTCGATCACGCTGAACCTGCACGCGATCCGCCCCGCCGACCCGGCCTCGGAGGCCGACGCCGACGCCGTCCGGACCATCGACGCGCTCGCCAACCGGGCGTTCCTCGGCCCGTTGCTCGACGGCGCGTACCCGGCCGACCTGCTCGCGGACACCGCGCACGTCTCGGACTGGTCGTTCGTGCTCGGCGGCGACCTCGAGCAGATCCGTCAGCCCCTGGACGTGCTGGGCGTCAACTACTACTCGACCGTCACGGTGCGGCGTTTTGCCGGGGACGGCGAGCGGTCGGAGAACGACGGGCACGGCGCGTCGTCGCACAGCCCGTGGATCGGCGTCACGGACGTCGAGTTCGTGCAGCAGCCGGGCCCGTACACCGCGATGGGCTGGAACATCGAGCCGTCGGGACTCACCGACCTGCTCGTCGGGCTGCACCGCACCTACCCCGACCTGCCGCTCGCGGTCACCGAGAACGGCGCGGCCTTCGACGACGAGCTCGTGGTCGACGACGGAGAGCGGCGCGTGCACGACGACCGTCGCGTGGCGTACCTGCACGACCATGTCGAGGCCCTCGGCGCCGCGCGCGACGCCGGTGCGGACGTGCGCGGCTACTTCGCCTGGTCGCTGATGGACAACTTCGAGTGGGGCTACGGCTACTCCAAGCGCTTCGGCATCCTGCACGTGGACTACCCGACCGGGGAGCGCACGTGGAAGGACTCGGCGCACTGGTACCGCCGCCTGGTGACCACCGGTGAGCTGCCCCCGGTGCAGGGCCGAACAGGCAGTTGACACCGTTATCCGGGCCCGAAGGCCCCGATAAGGGTGTCAACCGCCTGTTCGGCACTACCGTGCGGGCATGACCACCGCCGCGCCGCTCCCGCCAGAACTCCCCGCCCCGCTCGACGGCGCCCTGCTCGACGACGCGCTGCGCGACCGGTGCCGCGAGCGGCGGGTGCCGGCGCTGTCCGCCGCGGTGGCGCGGGGCGGCAGGGTGGCGTGGGCCGGCTCCGCCGGGTGGGCGCGGGCCGACGCCGGCACGGCGTTCCGCATCGGGTCGATCACGAAGCCGATGACGGCGGTGGCCGTGCTGCGGCTGGTCGCGGCGGGCCGCGTCGGCCTGAACGACCCCGTCGGGCGGCACCTGCCCGACGCTCCCGCGCCCGACGCCACGCTCGCCCACCTGCTCACGCACACCGCGGGCCTGCCGGCCGAGCCCCCGGGTCCGTGGTGGGAGCGCCACGGCGCGGGCACGTGGGCCGAGCTGGTCGAGTCGGGGGTGGTGCCCCTGGAGGAGCCGGGCGGGCGCCACCACTACTCCAACGTGGGCTACGCGGTGCTGGGCCGGCTGCTGGAGGTGTCCCACGGCCGGCCGTGGGACGCCGTGCTGCGCGACGAGGTGTGGTCGCCGCTGGGCATGACGAACACCGGGCGCACTCCGTCCGGCGACGCGGCCGTCGGCTACGCCGTGCACCCCGACGCCGGCACCGTCCTCGTGGAGCCCGTGGCCTCCTACGGCGCGATGGGCCCGGCCGGGGAGGTGTGGTCGACGCCGTCGGACCTGGTGCGGTTCGGCTCGTGGCTCGTCGGCGCCGGCCCGGACGACGCGGCGGGCGAGGACGTGCTGTCGCGGGAGTGGCGACGTCGGATGACGACGGCCCGCGCGGTGGTGGACGACGACGGGCGGCCGTTCACCGCCGCCTGGGGGCTCGGCGTCTCGGTGCACCACACGGAGGCGGGCCGGCGCACGGTCGGTCATGGCGGCTCGGTGCCGGGGTTCACGGCCACGCTGCGGGCCGATCCCGCCACGGGGGAGGCGTGGGCCGTGTGCGGCAGCTCGACGGCGGGGTTCGGCGACGCGTCCTTCGTCGAGGAGGTCCTGGCCGGCTCTCCGCCGCTCGCGCCCGCGAACCGCGCGGCGGACGTCGTGGACCGCGACGCGCTCGCCCTGACGGGCACCTGGTACTGGGGCCCGATGGCGTACACGCTCGCCGCCCGCGCCGACGGGCGCCTGGAGCTGAGCGCCGACGGCGGCCGCAGCACGGTGTTCGGCCGCGCGGACGACGGCGGCTGGGTGGGGGTCGAGGGCGGCTACTGGCGGGGGGAGCGGCTGCGCGCCGTCGCGCCCGGCACCCCCGCCGAGGCGCTCGACGTCGGCACCTTCCACCTCACGCGCGCGCCGTACGACCCCGCCACCGCGGTGCCGGGCGGCCTCGACCCGCGCGGCTGGCGGGCGGTCCCCGACGCGACCGACGGCGGCGACGTCTCTGCGACCGGGTGACCCCGGGGCCGGCTGTGCGACACACCACCGACCACGACACGCCGAGGATCTCGACGAGTTTTCGGCGACCTCCCGGGCCTTGAATGTCCGTTCTGTCCGTACCGCGGTGCCCCAACGGCGCGTCGGGGGAGGCGCCGTGGTCGGGGTGCGGGCCCGGCGTCGGTCGCGCACATGCTGTGGACGCCCGTCACCCACCGCCTGTGGACATCCGGACGTGAACCGCACGGTGCTGCGGGCGAACGCCTCCGGGTGGTGGGGACGGAGGCCCGGGGAGCCTGTGGACGGACGGTGTCAGAGGCCCGTGGAAGGCTGTCGACAGGGTCGGCGGGCGAAGGGCGTTCGATGAATGACATGGATGTCAACCACTAGATGTCGGTCCCGCGCGCGCCCCGACCACTAGGTGTAGTGTTTGGAGCACGCGGGGCCCACGGCCCTTCGAACAAAGCACACCGGCGTAGTTCCACGAGCGTCATCCCTGGTCCAGGCCCCTCTCGGGCCCACCTGGGACCGGCTCGCCAGGGCATCGCGCGGGTCGGACCAAGCCCCCCGGGAGGGGAGCGCAGAGAGGGAGAGACACATGAGCATCACGGTCTACAGCAAGCCGGCCTGCGTGCAGTGCGACGCGACCTACCGCGCCCTCGACCGCAAGGGGGTCGAGTACTCGGTGGTCGACATCACCCAGGACGCCGAGGCGCTCGAGATGGTGCGCGGGCTCGGCTACCTGCAGGCCCCGGTCGTCGTCGCCGGCGACACCCACTGGTCGGGCTTCCGCCCCGACCAGATCGCCGCGGTCGCGGCGCAGCAGGCCGTCACGGCCTGACGCCGAGACCGGCACGGGCGGGGCGCGCGAGGCGCGACCGCCCACCCCACACACGGCCGGCGCCCCGGGCTTCGAACCCGACCCGGGGCGCCGTGCGTCTTCGGCGACGCAGCGCGTCGGTCTGGTAGCAGCATCCGGGGGGAGGCTGAGCATGAGTTCTCTCGTCTACTTCTCCAGCGTGTCGGAGAACACCCACCGGTTCGTCCAGCGCCTCGGGCTCGAGGAGCTCGGCATGTCCGTGCACCGGATTCCGGTGCGCAAGCAGGACGGCTTTCTCACGGTGACCGAGCCGTACGTGCTCATGGTCCCGACCTACGGCGGGGGCAACGAGGGCGGTGCCGTGCCACGGCGCGTGCGCGAGTTCCTCAACGACCCGCACAACCGGTCGCTCGTCCGCGGCGTCATCGCCGCGGGGAACACCAACTTCGGCGCTGCCTACTGCATCGCCGGCGACATCATCTCCGCGAAGTGCCAGGTGCCCTACCTGTACGCCTTCGAACTCCTGGGGACGGCTGAGGACGCCGCGCGCGTCCGTGACGGATTGGGACGATTTTGGCAACGACAGTCACTGATCTCGGCGTGAGCTCGACGACGACCCCCGAGGTCGCGGGGGCCACCCCGGTGCCGCTGCAGGGCGTGCAGCTGGACTACCACGCGCTCAACGCGATGCTGAACCTGTACGGCGCGGACGGCCGGATCCAGTTCGAGAAGGACCGCGAGGCCACCACCGCGTACTTCGAGCAGCACGTGCTGCCGAACACGATCCAGTTCGAGACGCTCGACGCGAAGCTCGACTACCTGATCGAGAACAAGTACTACGACCCCGCGGTACTCGAGAAGTACTCGCGCGCCTTCGTCAAGGAGCTGTTCCGGCTCGCGTACTCGAAGGACTTCCAGTTCGAGTCGTTCCTCGGCGCGTTCAAGTACTACACGTCGTACACGCTGAAGACGTTCGACGGGAAGAAGTACCTCGAGCGCTTCGAGGACCGCGTCTCGATGGTCGCCCTCGGGCTGGCCGACGGCGAGGAGCAGGTCGCGCGCGACATCGTCGAGGAGGTCGTGTCGGGCCGCTTCCAGCCCGCGACGCCGACGTTCCTCAACGTGGGCAAGGCGCAGCGCGGCGAGCCCGTCTCCTGCTTCCTGCTGCGCATCGAGGACAACATGGAGTCCATCGCGCGCGGCATCAACTCCGCGCTGCAGCTGTCCAAGCGCGGCGGCGGCGTGGCCCTGCTGCTGAGCAACATCCGCGAGCACGGCGCGCCGATCAAGCACATCCAGAACCAGTCGTCCGGCGTCATCCCGGTGATGAAGCTGCTCGAGGACTCGTTCTCCTACGCCAACCAGCTCGGCGCGCGCCAGGGCGCCGGTGCCGTCTACCTGCACGCGCACCACCCGGACATCATGCGGTTCCTCGACACCAAGCGGGAGAACGCGGACGAGAAGATCCGCATCAAGACCCTCTCGCTGGGCGTCGTCATCCCGGACGTCACGTTCGAGCTGGCGAAGACGAACGCGGACATGCACCTGTTCAGCCCGTACGACGTCGAGCGCGTCTACGGCAAGCCGTTCGCCGACATCTCCATCTCGGAGAAGTACGACGAGCTCGTCGCCGACGACCGCATCACGAAGACCACGATCAAGGCGCGCGACTTCTTCCAGACGATCGCCGAGCTGCAGTTCGAGTCCGGGTACCCGTACGTGATGTTCGAGGACACGGTGAACGCCGCGAACCCGATCAAGGGCCGCATCACCCACTCGAACCTCTGCTCGGAGATCCTGCAGGTCTCGACGCCGTCGACGTTCCACGAGGACCTGTCCTACGACCACGTCGGCCGGGACATCTCCTGCAACCTCGGCTCGCTGAACATCGCGAAGACGATGGACTCGCCGGACTTCGCCAAGACGATCGACACCGCGATCCGCGCGCTGACGGCCGTCTCCGACCAGACGAGCATCGAGTCGGTCCCGTCGATCCGCCGCGCGAACGAGCTCGGGCACGCCATCGGCCTCGGGCAGATGAACCTGCACGGCTACCTCGCCCGCGAGCGGATCTACTACGGCTCCGACGAGGGCGTCGACTTCACGAACCTGTACTTCTACACGGTCGCGTACCACGCGATCGCGGCGTCCAACCGCCTCGCGATCGAGCGCGGCAAGGCGTTCGGCGGGTTCGAGGACTCCAAGTACGCCACCGGCGAGTACTTCGACAAGTACACGGACGGCGAGTGGAAGCCGGCGACCGAGCGCGTCGCGCAGCTCTTCGCGGAGGCAGGCGTCGCCATCCCGACGCAGGACGACTGGCGGGCGCTCAAGGCCTCGGTCATGGAGCACGGCATCTACAACCAGAACCTGCAGGCCGTGCCGCCCACCGGGTCGATCAGCTACATCAACAACTCGACGTCGTCGATCCACCCTGTGCCCGCCAAGATCGAGATCCGCAAGGAGGGCAAGCTCGGCCGCGTGTACTACCCGGCGCCGTACATGACGAACGACAACCTGGACTACTACCAGGACGCGTACGAGATCGGCTACGAGAAGATCATCGACACCTACGCCGCGGCCACGCAGCACGTGGACCAGGGGCTGTCGCTGACGCTGTTCTTCCCCGACACGGTGACGACGCGCGACGTCAACCGGGCGCAGATCTACGCCTGGCGCAAGGGGATCAAGACGCTGTACTACATCCGTCTCCGGCAGATGGCCCTCGAGGGCACGGAGATCGAGGGCTGCGTCAGCTGCATGCTGTGACCGCGTCGAGCAACTATCAGGAATTCGGGGAAGAGACACAGATGGCGCCCACGGGGAAGCTCAAGCTCATCGATCGCGTGACCGCGATCAACTGGAACCGGCTGCAGGACGAGAAGGACCTCGAGGTCTGGGACCGCCTGGTCGGCAACTTCTGGCTGCCGGAGAAGGTGCCGGTGTCCAACGACATCCAGTCGTGGCACACGCTCACCGACGCGGAGCGGCTCATGACGACCCGCGTGTTCACCGGCCTCACGCTGCTGGACACGATCCAGGGCACCGTCGGCGCCGTGTCGCTGATCCCGGACGCGCTGACCCCGCACGAGGAGGCGGTGTACACCAACATCGCGTTCATGGAGTCGGTGCACGCCAAGAGCTACTCGTCGATCTTCTCGACGCTGATCTCGACGCGGGAGATCGACGAGGCGTTCGCCTGGTCGGAGGAGAACCCGCACCTGCAGCGCAAGGCCGAGATCGTGCTCGACTACTACCGCGGCGACGACCCGCTGAAGCGCAAGGTCGCCTCCACGATGCTCGAGTCGTTCCTGTTCTACTCCGGCTTCTACGCGCCGATGTACTGGTCCAGCCGCGCCAAGCTCACGAACACGGCCGACCTCATCCGCCTCATCATCCGCGACGAGGCCGTGCACGGGTACTACATCGGCTACAAGTACCAGAAGGGCCTGGCGCAGGTCAGCCAGACCGAGCAGGACGAGCTCAAGGCCTACACCTTCGAGCTGCTCTTCGAGCTGTACGAGAACGAGGTCGAGTACACCGACGCCCTGTACGGCGAGCTCGGCCTCACCGAGGACGTCAAGGCGTTCCTGCGGTACAACGCCAACAAGGCCCTCATGAACCTGGGCTACGAGGCGCTGTTCCCCAAGGAGGACACGGCCGTGAACCCGGCCATCCTCGCCGCGCTGTCCCCGAACGCGGACGAGAACCACGACTTCTTCTCCGGGTCGGGCTCGTCGTACGTCATCGGCAAGGCCGTGGCCACCGAGGACGACGACTGGGACTTCTGACCCGTTCGCCGAGGTAGTTCGAGACCCGCCGAGATAGTTCGAAAAGGGCGGCCCGCAGCATTGCGGGC
>NZ_JBHWYY010000072.1:0-20651 GCF_042728595.1 Isoptericola sp. NPDC060185
GTTGGGCCCTGTCTCGGGACCGAGACAGGGCCCAACGCCCGCTCACAGCGCTCCCGGGTGGGTCAGGAGATGATGCGGATGTTCAGGGGGTAGCGGTACGCCTCGTGCCGGTTGACGGCGACGGCCGCGAGGATCCCGAAGACGATGGACAGCACCCACACCGCGGCCCAGAGCAGGAACCCGACGATGATGACGAAGAGGATCACGGAGATCGCGTAGCCGATCAGCAGCGTGATCTGGAAGTTCAGCGACTCCTTCGCCTGGTCGCCCACGTACCGGCTGCGGTCGCGCAGGAACAGCCAGACCAGCAGCGGCGTGAGGAACCCGAGGAACCCGAAGCTCAGCAGGGACAGCACCGGCGGTCCGAGGTGGGCGACCAACGCCCACGTGCGCTCGTCCGACGGCGACAACGGCAGCGGCCCGTACCCGTGCGGCGGGTGACCGGGCGGCGGGCCGTACGGCGGCGGCCCGGCAGGCGGCCCGCCCGGTGGCTGCTGCGGGGGTCCGTACGGCGGCTGGCTCATGGCCCCATCCTCGCGCATCCGGGGAGGTCACGTGCGGTGGCGCCACCGCACGGCTCGGGCCACAGTGGGCCTAGCCGGCCAGACCCTGCCGGGTGAGCCACCTGGACGACTCAGGAGGAACGATGAGCGAGAACACGCCGCAGCAGCCCGGCGACCCGCAGGAGCCGCCGCACCAGCCCCCGTACCAGCCGCCGCCGGCCCAGCCCGGCGCGGGCTACGGGCAGCAGCCGCCGGCCGGGCCGCCCCCGGCCGGGCCGCCGCCGCACGGCGGGCAGCCGCCCTACGGGGACCGGCCGTACACGCCGGCGCAGCAGCCGTACGAGGGGCAGATGCCGGACCCGGGCCTGTACCCCGGCACGGAGTACCCGCCGGACCGGTCCGTGGCCGCGGGCCCGCACCTGCCGGGCGGGGACGGCGGCGGGTTCTTCGGCGCCCTGTTCGACTACTCGTTCAGCCGCTACATCACGCCCAGCGTGGTGAGGGTGATCTACATCGTCGTCACGGTGCTCGTCGCGCTCGGCTGGCTCTCGGGCCTCGTCGCGACGTTCTCGCAGTCCATCTGGGCGGGGATCCTCTACCTCGTCTTCGCGTGGATCATCGCGCTGGTGTACCTGGCGCTCGCGCGCATCACGCTCGAGTTCTTCGTCGCCGTGATCTCGGTCTCGGAGAAGGTCAACGCGTACGCGAAGCGGGACGGCGTCTCCTGACGTCGCGCCTCACGCCGTGACGAAGTCGATCAGCTCCTCGACCCGGCCCAGCAGGGCCGGGTCGAGGTCGCGGTAGTCGCGCACGGTCCCGAGGATCCGCTGCCAGGCGCGGCCCACGTCCTCGGTCGACGCCGCCGGCCAGCCCAGCTCGCGCAGGATCCCGCGCTTCCACTCCGTGCCGCGCTCGATCCTCGGCCACGACGCCAGGCCCAGGCGCTCGGCCTTCACCGCCTGCCACACGTCGACGTACGGGTGGCCGAGCACCAGCACGGTCCCGCGCGGCACCCGGCGCAACGCGTCGTCGGCCAGACGGCGCTCCTTCGAGCCGGGCACCAGGTGGTCCACCAGCACCCCGACGCGGCGCTCGGCGGTCGGGGCGAACTCGTCGAGGGCGTCGGCGAGGTTGTCGACGCCGTCGAGCATCTCGACCACCACGCCCTCGACACGCAGGTCGTCGCCCCACACCTTCTCGACCAGCTCGGCGTCGTGCTTGCCCTCCACCCAGATGCGGCTGCCGCGTGCGACGCGCGCCCGCTGGTCGTGCACGGCCACTGAGCCCGACGCCGTGCGCGTCGGTCGTTCCGGGGCGCGCCGGGTCACGGGCGCGGTGAGCTCGACGGGCTGCCCGTCCACCCAGAACCCGGGCCCGAGGGGGAACGACCGGGTGCGGCCGCGCCGGTCCTCGAGCACCACGAGGTGCATCCCGCCCGACTTCTCGACGCGCACGACGGCGCCCACCCAGCCCGAGGTGACCTCCTCGACGACGAGGCCGTGCTCCGCCGCCCGGGGCCGCGAGACGGGCCGTCGGCGGTGGTGGGCGGAGCCGTCCGGCGCGCCCGGGGCGCGGGAGCCGGCGGAGGACAGGACGTCGGAGCCGTAGCGGTCGTGCACGGCGGCGAGCCTACGGTCGGGGCCACGCCGCGGGCGGTCCCGACACGCGGCACGCGCCGCCCGGTCGGGACGGGCGGCGCGCGCGGGGTGGTGCGAGGACGTGCGGGTGCGGTTCAGGCGTGTCGGGGCAGGTGCAGCACGGCAGCCGCGGCGCGACGCCGGGACCTCCGCGGGGCGGGTGCGACGGCATCGTCCCGGAGCGCCCGCCGCGACGCGCGGAGCTCGTGCGCCAGACGGCGCAGCGCGACCTCGCGCTCCAGCTCCTCCTGCCGGCGCTCGAAGAGCATGTCGTACACGTGCGGATCCATGATGGCCTCCCAGCCGGGTGCGGTGACACGGCTAGAGAGGGGGCACCTCGGCGGTCCGTACACGACTGCTCTGGGCATGTGTACAGGTGCGTCGGGCGACGTCGGAGCGGTCGTCCGGAGGGCTCAGGCGGTCTCCGAGCGCGCGACGACGGCCGCCTCGGTACGGCTGGCCACCCCGAGCTTGCGCAGGATGGCGGACACGTGGACCGACGCCGTCTTGCGGCTGATGAACAGGCGCTCGGCGATCTGCCCGTTCGTCAGCCCGTCGGCGACGAGCTCCAGCACCTGTCGCTCGCGGTCGGTGAGCGACCGCCCTGCGCCCGCCCCGTCGCGGGCTCCGTCACGCCGGGCCCCGCGGGCCAGGCCTGCCTCGTCGAGGAGCGCCCGCGCCTGGTCGGCGACGAGCCCGCACCCGATGCCCTCGGCCGCCTCGACCGCGGCCTCGAGGCGCGCCCGGGCGGCCTGGCGGTCGCCCGTGGCGAGCAGGGACTCGCCGTCGCGGAACAGGGCGTAGGGCCGCAGGACGGCGGACCCGTCGGCGGCCAGGACGGCCTCCCAGGACCCGTCGCCCAGCTCGGCGGCGAACACGGCCGCCCACGCGGGGTACGTCGGCCACGACGCGCAGGTCGCGAGCGCGGCCCGGTACGGGGCGGCGTCCACCGGGCGGCCGGCGGCGCGCGCACGCTCGAGCACGCGGGCGGCCACCGCCAGGACGGACAGGCGGTAGTAGGCGGACAGCGAGCCCTCGTCGAGCGCGACGGAGACGAGGTCGAGCGCGTCGTCGAGGTCGTCGCGCAGGAGGGCGAGCTCCGCCAGCGTCCCGGCGACCCGTGCCCGGATCTGCTCCTCCATCCGGCCGAAGCGCAGCCAGGTCGCGCGGTGCGCGCGGGCGCGGGCCTGCGCCGCCTCGACGTCGCCTCGCCACATCGTCAGCCACGTCCACCGCTCGCCCAGGTAGACGGAGTAGTCGCTGACGTCGATGAGCGGTACCGACCGCTCGTACCAGTCCGCGGCGTCCGACCACCGGCCCAGCTCGATCCACGCCTCGGCCACGTTCCCCTCGAGCATGGCGCGGGTGGCCCACCCCGCGCCGAGTGTGCGCGCCAGCCGCGCGCCGGCGTCGGCCAGGGCCTCCGCCTCGGCGTACCGGCCCAGCTTGAGGCGGATGTCCGCGGCGTTCGTGTAGTAGTGGCACTGGGCCCGCCAGTCGTCGCCCGCGACCACGCCCGACAGGTCGAGGTCCTCGAGCCCGCCCAGGTCCCCGCCGTTGATCCGGCCCATGGCCCGCATGTTGAGCGCGAGGGAGGCGTTCCGCGTGTCCCCGACCGCACGTGCGGCGGCGAGCGCCTCGTCGGCGGCCGCGACCGCCGCGGCGTCGCGCGCGTCCATCATCGCGTTGCGGGCCTTGAGCCGGAGCAGGGGGGCCCGGCCCGCGTGGTCGTCCGCGGGCAGCAGGGCCAGCGCCTCGTCGAGCAGGCTGTCGGAGGCGGGGTCGGCCGTCTTGCCGAGGACGTGCGCGAGCGTGGAGAGGGCCTGCGCCCGCCCGGCCGGGTCGTCGGCCGGCCACTCCGCGACGGACTCCCGCGCGAGGCCGGCCGCCCGGTCCACCTGCGCGGCGTCCTGGAGCGCGGCGGCGACGTGGCGCAGCAGCGACGCGCGGTGCTGCCCCGCCACGCCGTCCGCGTCCGGGACCAGGTCCCACAGCTCCAGGGCGCGCTCGCCCGCCGCGACGGCCGTCGACGTGGCGCCGTCCGGCTCCGCCGTCGCGACGACCTGGACCGCGGCGGCCAGCGCGCGGTCGGGCACGCGGGCCCGCCACCAGTGGTCGGCGGCGGCCGCGGCGTCCGCGAGCGTGCGGCCGCCCTCCTCGAGCGCGCGGGCGCACGCGGCGTGCAGGCGGCGCGCCTCCCCGGGGAGCAGCTCGTGGTCGACCGCCTCCTGCATGAGGGCGTGGCGGAACCGGTAGCCGTCGCCGTCGGGCACGAGCACGTGCGCCTCGACGGCCTCGCGCGCGGCGGGCTCGGCGGCGTCGAGCCCGTCCTCGCCGAGCATCGCGGTGAGCAGGGCGTGGGGGGCGTGCTGGCCGGCCGCCGCCACCGTGCGGCAGAAGGTCCGGGCGCCGTCGCTCAGGGCGGAGTAGCGCAGCAGCAGCAGGTCGCGCAGGGACGTCGGCATCGCCTCGCCCGCGAACGCCGCGAGCTCCTCCGCGTAGAACGGGACGCCCTCGGAGCGCTCCGCGAGCTCGCCGAGCACCGGGCCGGGCAGCTCGCGGCCGGGGCCGCGCGTCGTGACGAGGGTCGTGACCAGGCGCGCGGCGTCGGCGGCGTCCAGGCGGGCCAGCTCGACGCGGGCGGCCAGGCGGGAGCGTTCCAGCTCGGCGAGCGTGGTGCGCAGCGGGTGGCGTCGTCCGACGTCGTCGCTGCGGTAGGTGGCGACGACGAGAAGGGTCGAGCGCGGGGCGGTCCGGGCCAGCCGGGCGACGACGGTCCGGGTCACGTCGTCGGACCAGTGCAGGTCCTCGAGCACGAGGACGACCGGCCGCGTCGCGGACACGGTCGAGACGAGGTCGGCGAGCACCTCGGGCAGGCGGCCGTGGTCGACGTCGCGCCGCACCTCGACGAGCGCGGGGGCGAGCGTGCCGAGGGCGTCGGCGGCGGGGCCCGCCGCGTCCAGGGTGGCCTCGGGCCCGAGCGCGTCGACCACGTCGGCGAGGACGCCGGTGAGCGCAGCGTAGGGGAGGGGGCCGGAGCCGGAGTCGGCGCACTGCCCGCGCAGCACGAGGGCGCCGCCCGCGGCGTCGGGGAGCCCGGCGAGCCCGGTCAGGAACTCGGCCACGAGCCGGGTCTTGCCGATACCCGCCTCGCCGCCCACCACGACCGTGCCGCCGGAACCGTCGAGGGCTGCGGCGAACGCGTCGCGGAGGGCGGCGAGCTCGGCCTCGCGACCGATCATGGGCGGTCGGGATCCAGTGGTGGGGTGCGGCCCGAGGGCCGACCCGGTCGAGGTGGCGGGCACCTCGTCATCGTGCCAGGCCGGCGCGCTGTCCGCCGGGGTCGCACCGACCGGCGAGACGTGCTCCTCGCCGGGTGCCACGGCCGCGGTCACAGCGTCCAGGACCGGCTCGTGCCCGCCGTCAGGAGGCCCCACACGCGGCGGTCGGCCCGGCGGCGGGCGGCCACACGGCCGCGGCCGCGGCGGTCGCCGCCCGTCAGGGCCTCCCGACGCTCGACGTCCCGCAGGAGCGTCTGCTCGGCCTCCGCCTCGCGGAGACGGAACTCGTCGTAGTACAGGAACTCGTTCATCACGGATCTCCTTCGCCCGAAGCCCCGGTGGCTGCCGGTGGTTCCACCCTCGGCTCCTGAGGTACGGCGGCGGATCGGTCAGGTGCCGCATCTTCGCGGCGGGGGGTACCTCAGACGCCGCCGTAGGTACCTCAGACGGCGGCCGGGGCGTGCCGGGCGGGTCGCCCGCGGACCTGTCGTGACCCCGCGTAGGATGGCACTCGGGATACGAGAGTGCTAAGCGTGCGCGAGGCGAGGGAGGACCGTGAGCGAGGAACGTCGGCTGGCCGTGCTGCGCGCGATCGTGGAGGACTACGTCCACACGCGCGAGCCGGTGGGGTCGCGCGTGCTCACGGAGCGGCACGGCCTCGGCGTCTCGCCCGCCACCATCCGCAACGACATGGCCGCGCTCGAGGAGGCCGGGTACATCGCCCAGCCGCACACCTCGGCCGGCCGCATCCCCACCGACAAGGGGTACCGGCTCTTCGTCGACCGCCTCGCGGAGGTGCGCCCCCTGACCAGCCCCCAGCGGCGGGCCATCGAGACGTTCCTGTCCGAGGCGATCGACATGGACGACGTGCTCGGCCGCGCCGGGCGCCTCATCGCCCAGCTCACGGGGCAGGTCGCCGTGGTCCAGTACCCGTCCCTGCGCGTGTCCGGGCTGCGGCACCTGGAGCTCGTCCCCGTCGGGGGCGCGCGCCTGCTGGTCGTCGTGATCACGGACACCGGCCGCGTGGAGCAGCGCTTCCTCGACGTCGGCGCGGGGCCGGGGGCCGAGCCCGCCGTCGTCGCGGTGGACTCGCCCGCCGGGCCGGCTCCCGACCCGGGGGCCCTCGACGAGGGCACGCTCGGCGAGCTGCGCGGCCGCCTCAACGCGGCCGCCGCGGGGCGGCGCCTCACGGACCTGCCGGAGGCGTTCGCGCGCGTGGTGGCAGGGCTGGACGCCGAGCTGGCCCCGCTGGCCCGCGGGATCGCGGACCTGGTGGTCGACACGCTCGGCGCGCAGCGCGAGGACCGCATCGTCCTCGCCGGCACCGCCAACCTCGCCCGCGCCGAGATGCGCTTCGAGCAGGGCCTCAGCCCGGTGCTCGAGGCCCTCGAGGAGCAGGTGGTGCTGCTCGGGCTCCTCACCGAGCTGGCCACCGAGCCCGCCCCGGGGTCCGGCCCCGGGGTCGGCATCCGCATCGGCCACGAGAACCGCCTCGACGGCCTCACCGAGACCTCCGTCGTCGCCTCCGGCTACGGCAGCGACGGCGACACGGTGGCCATCCTGGGGTCCATCGGCCCCACCCGGATGGACTACCCGGGCACGATCGCCTCGGTGCGCGCCGTCGCCCGCTACCTGTCCCGGGTGCTGCCCAGCTGACGGCCCCCGGCGAACCCTGACCCACACGACCTGACCGTGCACGTCACCGACACGTCACCGAAGAGAGACCTGTGACCGACTACTACGAGATCCTGGGCGTCCCCCGCGACGCCTCGGCCGAGCAGATCAAGAAGGCGTACCGCAAGCTCGCCCGCGAGCTGCACCCCGACGTCGCCGGCGAGGCCGGCGAGGATCGCTTCAAGGACGTCGCCCGCGCCTACGAGGTGCTGTCCAACCCGGACAAGCGCCAGCAGTACGACATGGGCGTGGACCCGAGCTCGCCGTCGGGTGGCGCGGGCGCCGGCTTCGGCAACGGGTTCGGCTTCCAGGACATCTTCGAGACGTTCTTCGGCGGCGGCGGCCAGCCCGCCGGGCCCGTGCCCCGCGCCCGCCGCGGCCAGGACGCCCTCGTGCGCATGGACATCGACCTCGCCGAGGCCGCGTTCGGCGCCAAGCGCGAGCTGCAGGTGGACACCGCGGTCGTGTGCGGCACCTGCGGCGGCAACGGCTGCCGCCCCGGCACCGACCTCAAGACCTGCGACGTCTGCCAGGGCCGCGGCAACGTGCAGCGCGTGGCGCGCTCCTTCCTCGGCCAGGTCATGACGACCGCGCCCTGCGCCGCCTGCCAGGGCTTCGGCACCGTGATCCCCGAGCCGTGCGCCGACTGCTCCGGCGAGGGGCGCGTGCGCTCGCGCCGCACCCTCACGGTCAACGTGCCGGCCGGCGTCGACACGGGCACGCGCATCAAGCTGACCTCGCAGGGCGAGGTCGGCCCCGGCGGCGGCCCCGCCGGCGACCTGTACGTCGAGATCCGCGAGAAGCCGCACGACACGTTCGTGCGCCGCGGCGACGACCTGCACTGCACCCTGCAGGTGCCGATGACGGCGGCCGCGCTCGGCACCGTCCTCGACCTGGAGACCCTCGACGGCCAGCAGGAGATCGACCTGCGCCCGGGCACCCAGCCGGGGCAGGTCGTGACGCTCAAGGGCCTCGGCGTCGGCCACCTGCACGCGGGCGGGCGCGGCGACCTCAACGTGCACGTCGAGGTCCAGGTGCCCTCCGGCCTGGACGAGGAGCAGACGGAGCTGCTGCGCTCGCTGGCCGCGCTGCGCGGCGAGGAGCGCCCCGAGCCGCGGCTGACCGCGGCGCACCCGGGCGTCTTCTCGCGGCTGCGGGACAAGCTGAGCGGCCGCTGACGTGAGCGCCCCCGTCTTCCTCGCCGACGGCGGCGCGCTCGGCGCGCTGTCCGCGGGCGACGTCTACGTGCTCGACGGCGCGGAGGGGCGGCACGCGGGCGTCGTGCAGCGCCGGGGTCCGGGGGAGCGGATGGACGTCGTCGACGGCGCGGGCACGCGGCTGCGCTGCGTGGTCGACGCCGTCGAGGGCGGCGAGGTGCGACTGCGCGTCGACGAGGTGGTCGCGGAGCCCGCGCCCGCCGTCATGCTCACGCTGGTGCAGGCGCTCGCCAAGGGCGACCGGGACGAGCTGGCCGTGGAGGCCGCCGTCGAGGTCGGGGTCGACGCCGTGGTGCCGTGGCAGGCCGACCGGTCCGTCGTCGTGTGGCGCGGGCAGCGGGCCGCGAAGTCGCACGCCAAGTGGGTCGCCACCGTGCGCTCGGCCGTGAAGCAGGCGCGCCGCGCGTGCCTGCCGCCCGTGGCGGAGCCGGTCACCACGCGCCAGCTCGCCGCCCGCGTCCGCGAGGTCGTCGCGGCCGGCGGCGGCGCCGTCGTGCTGCACGAGGACGCGACGACGCCGCTCGCGGGGGTTGCGCTGCCCGTGCCGTCGTCGGACCCGTCGGCCCCGCCGGCCCTGCTCGTCGTCGTCGGGCCGGAGGGTGGTATCTCCGACGCGGAGGTGGCCGCGCTCGAGGAGGCGGGTGCCGTGACCGCGCGGCTCGGCCCGCACGTGCTGCGCACGTCCACGGCCGGTCCGGTCGCCGTCGCGCTGCTCAGCGAGCGGCTCGGGCGCTGGGCCTGACCGGGCGGGGAGGCGGCCCGGCGCGGTAACGTCCGGGGCATGACGAGCGCCACCACCGACTGCCTGTTCTGCAAGATCGTCGCCGGCGACCTGCCCGCGGACGTGGTCGCCACCTCGGACTGCGTGATCGCGTTCCGCGACATCGACCCGAAGGCCCCGGTGCACGTGCTGGTGGTGCCGAAGGAGCACCACGGCGACGTCGCGACGCTCGCCGCCGCGGACCCGGCCCTGCTGGCCGAGGTGGTCGGGCTGGCCGACCGCGTGGCCGGCGACCTCGCCGACGGCCAGTACCGCTTCATCTTCAACTCCGGCCCCCGCGCCGGGCAGAGCGTCTTCCACGTGCACGGCCACGTGCTGGCCGGCGCGAAGCTCGGCTGGACCCCCGCCTGAGGTAAACCGCGTGCCGGGGCGGGCGCCCGCTCGATAGACTCGTGTCGCCCACGAACTCGTCTCGCGAAGGAGGGCCCCGGCGCAGCCGGCCCCATGACATCGACACCCCACGCCGCCTCCGGCACCCCCGGCGCGTCGGCCGCGCACGCCGAACGGTCCACCGAGCACCGCATCGTGGTGCCCACGCACGTACCGATGGTGGCCCTGCTCGGCAGCAGGGACTCCGTGCTGCGGGCCGTCGAGGACGGGTTCCCCGGCGTCGACGTGCACGCGCGCGGCAACGAGATCGTGGTGAGCGGCCCCGCCGGCGAGGTCGCCCTCGTCTCCCGCCTGCTGGACGAGCTCGTCGAGGTGGTCGAGTCGGGCACCCCGCTGACCCCCGAGGTCGTGGCGCGCTCGGTCCAGATGCTCACGGCGGCCTCCGCGCAGCGACCGGCCGAGGTGCTCACGTTCAACATCCTGTCGAGCCGCGGCCGCACCATCCGCCCCAAGACGGTGGGCCAGAAGCACTACGTCGAGGCGATCGACGCGAACACGATCACGTTCGGCATCGGCCCGGCGGGCACCGGCAAGACCTACCTCGCGATGGCCAAGGCCGTGCAGGCGCTGCAGGCCAAGCGCGTGAACCGCATCGTCCTCACCCGACCGGCGGTCGAGGCGGGGGAGAAGCTCGGCTTCCTGCCCGGCTCCCTGAGCGACAAGATCGACCCGTACCTGCGGCCCCTGTACGACGCGCTGCACGACATGATGGATCCCGACGCGATCCCGCGGCTCATCGAGGCCGGCACGATCGAGGTGGCGCCCCTCGCCTATATGCGCGGAAGAAGCTTGAACGATTCTTTTATCATTCTTGACGAGGCGCAGAACACCTCCGCCGAGCAGATGAAGATGTTCCTCACCCGCCTCGGCTTCGGCTCGACGATGGTCATCACCGGCGACGCCACGCAGGTCGACCTGCCCGGCGGCACGACGTCGGGCCTGCGGGTCGTCGAGGACATCCTCACCGGCGTCGACGACGTCGAGTTCTGCCGGCTGACCTCGGCGGACGTGGTGCGGCACAAGCTGGTCAGCGACATCATCGACGCGTACGCGCGGTGGGACGTCGCGACGGCGCGACCGGACCAGGGACGACAAGCACGACAGGGCCGCGGCCCGCACGAACGAGGGGCACGCAGGTCATGAGCATCGAGGTCGCAGCGAGTGGACGGGGCGAGCGCCCATGAGCATCGAGGTAGCCAACGAGTCGGGCGTCGAGGTCGACGAGGCCGAGTTCGCGGCGCTGGGACGGTTCGTGCTGGACGCGCTGCACGTGCACCCGCGCAGCGAGCTGTCGATCATGTTCGTCGACACGACGGTCATGACGGAGCTGCACGTGCAGTGGATGGACGAGCCAGGGCCCACGGACGTGCTGTCGTTCCCGATGGACGAGCTGCGCCCCGGCCGCGAGGACGAGGAGACGCCGCCCGGCACGCTCGGCGACGTCGTGCTCTGCCCGGAGGTGGCGGCCCAGCAGGCGAAGGTCGCGGGCCACTCGACGGCGGAGGAGCTGCTGCTCCTGACCACGCACGGCATCCTGCACCTGCTCGGCTACGACCACGCCGAGCCGGAGGAGGAGAAGGAGATGTTCGCGCTGCAGCGACGCCTCCTGCTCACGTTCCTCGCCGGTCGGTGACGGACCGGGTGATGGACCGGGGGACCCGCTGATGGACGGACCCGAGCTGCTGCTGGCCCTGGTGGCGCTGGTCGCGCTCGCCCTCGCGGGGATGCTGTCCGCGGGCGAGGCCGCCGTGCTGCGGATCACGCGCACCTCGGTGGCGGACGCCGTGATCGACGCGGAGACGTCCGAGGAGCTCACGACGACCGCGCGCCGCACCCGGCTCGCGCGGCTGCGGGCCGTGCAGGGGCTGGTCGTGGACCCGCCGGCGTCCGTGGCGGCGTTCGCGCTCGTGCGCGTCTTCGCCGAGACCGTCGCCCTCGCCGCGGCCACCCTGATGATCGCGGACTGGTTCGACACCTGGTGGCAGGTGCTGCTGGTCGCCGCGGTCGTGGGCCTCGCGGCGGGCGTCGTCTTCGTGCGCCTGAGCCCGCGCGCCCTCGGCCTGCGCCGCCCGCTCCCGGTGCTCCTGGCCCTGGCGGGCCCGCTGTCCGCGGTGCACCGCGGCGCGGCCTGGCTCACCGACCGCACCAGCGAGCGGGCCGCGGGCCGCGCCGCGGAGCGCGACGGCGAGCACGACCCGGGCGAGGACGCGCTGCGCGAGGTGGCCGAGCGCGTGCGCGACAACGACGCGATCGAGGACGCCGAGCGCGAGCTCATCCGCTCGGTCGTCGAGCTCGGCGGCACCCTGACCCGCGAGGTGATGGTGCCCCGCACCGACATGGTGACGGTGACGGCGGCGACGCCGCTGCGCAAGGCCATGCGGCTCTTCCTGCGCTCCGGGTACTCGCGCGTGCCCGTCGTCGGCGAGGAGGTCGACGACCTCGTCGGCGTCGCCTACCTCAAGGACGTCGCGCGGGTGCTGGAGAACGAGCCCGGCGCGGGCTCCCGGCCCGTGGTCGACGTCGCTCGCGACGCCGTGTTCGTGCCCGAGTCGAAGCCCGCGGACGAGCTGCTGCGCGAGATGCAGGCCTCCCGCTCCCACATCGCCCTCGTCGTGGACGAGTACGGTGGCATCGCCGGCCTCGTCACCGTCGAGGACGTCATCGAGGAGCTGGTCGGCGAGCTGACCGACGAGCACGACACCGCGCCCGTCGTCGAGCCGGAGGACCTGGGGGACGGCACGTTCCTCGTCTCCGCCCGGATGCCCGTCGACGAGCTCGGGGAGCTGTTCGACCTGCGGCTCGACGACGACGACGTGGACACCGCCGGCGGCCTGCTCGCCAAGGCGCTCGGCAAGGTGCCGCTCACCGGCGCGACGGCCGACGTCGGCGGCCTGCACCTCGTGGCCGACCGCGTCGAGGGCCGGCGCAAGCAGCTCGCCACGCTGCGCGTGGAGCGCGCGGCACCCACGGACGACGACACAGCAGCGGGCGACAGGTTCGCACCGCCAGACCAGAAGGAAGCCCACGCATGACCACCGAACCCGCGCGCCCCGGCGACGCCCCGCACCGCTCCGGCTTCGCCTGCCTCGTGGGGCGGCCGAACGTCGGCAAGTCGACGCTCACCAACGCCCTGGTGGGGGAGAAGGTCGCGATCATGTCGGCGCGGCCGCAGACCACGCGGCACACCATCCGCGGCATCGTGCACCGCGACGACGCCCAGCTCGTCCTGGTGGACACCCCCGGGCTGCACCGCCCGCGCACGCTGCTCGGCGAGCGGCTCAACACGCTGGTGCAGGACACGCTCGGCGAGGTCGACGTCATCGCGTTCTGCCTGCCCGCCGACCAGAAGATCGGCCCCGGCGACCGGTACATCGCGACCCAGCTCGCGCCGCTCATGGAGGGCCGGCGCGCGGTGCCCGTCGTCGCCGTCGTGACCAAGTCCGACCTGGTCGACCGCGGCCGGTTGATGGAGCACCTCCTGGCCGTCGACGAGCTCGCGCGCTCGATCGACCGCGACTGGTCCGCCATCGTGCCCGTCTCGGCGCGCGACGGCTACCAGGTGGACGAGCTCACCGACGTCCTGGTCGCGCACCTGCCCGAGGGGCCGGAGCTGTACCCCGGCGGCGAGCTGACCGACGAGCCCGAGCAGGTCATGGTCGCCGAGCTGGTGCGCGAGGCCGCCCTGGAGGGCGTCCGCGACGAGCTGCCGCACTCCCTGGCCGTGGTGGTCGAGGAGATCCTCGAGCGGGAGGGCACCGGCGACCCCGCGAAGGGTCGCCCGCCGCTGCTCGACGTGCGGGTGAACCTGTTCGTGGAGCGGGAGAGCCAGAAGGCGATCGTCATCGGGAAGGGCGGGTCTCGCCTGCGCGAGGTGGGCACCACCGCCCGCAAGGGGATCGAGAAGCTGCTCGGCACGCGGGTGTACCTCGATCTGCACGTCAAGGTCGCCAAGGACTGGCAGCGCGACCCCAAGCAGCTCCAGCGCCTGGGGTTCTGACCGGGGTACGGGGGACGTCCTCCGAGGCCGCGGGGGATTTCCGGGCCGTCCGCGCCGTGGGCGCCGAGTAGCATCGCCACGTGGTGTTCCGGACTATTGCGACGACGGCGGCGATCCTGGTGGGCCTGGCACTGACCGGGGCGGTGGCCGGCCCGCAGTGGGACCCGGTGCCCGTGACCGACCATCTCGTCCCCGCGACGTCCGACACGTCGATCGGCGGCGTGGACCCGGCCGCCGACATCGGCGAGGTGGGGGAGTTCGAGGTCCGCGAGACCACCGTCACGATCCCGCTCGACGGCGTCGTCGTGCAGGGCCTGCTCCGCCAGCCCCTCGGCGAGGACGGCGCGCCCCTGGACGACCGGCCCGGCGTCGTCTACGTGCACGGCGCCGGCACGGGCAAGTCCACGGTCGCCTTCATCGAGTCGGCCACGGCCCTCGCGAGCGCGGGCGTCGTCACCCTGGTGCCCGACAAGCGCCTCGACACCTACACCACCCGCGACCGGGACTACGTCGCGATGGCGGGCGACTACGAGCGCTCGGTCCAGCTCCTGCGCACGGTCGACGGGGTGGACCCGGACCAGGTGGGGGTCTACGGCGAGTCCGAGGGCACGTGGATCGTGCCGGTCATGCAGGCGAAGGACCCGGAGATCGCGTTCACCGTCCTGGTGTCCGCCCCCGTCGTGCCGCCGCGCCAGCAGGCCGCCTTCGCCGTCGACAGCTACCTGCGCAACACCGGCGTGCCCCAGCAGGTGTTCCGCGCCATCCCGCGGGCGGTGGGCATGCAGCTGCCCGGCGGCGGGTTCGAGTACGCCGACTTCGACGTGCGCCCGTGGCTCGAGAAGCAGACCGCGCCCGTGCTCGTGGTCTACGGCACGGCGGACCCGTCGATGCCGATCGAGCAGGGCGCCCGGCAGGTCATCGCCGACACCTCCGTGAACGGCGACGACGCCCCGGTGACCGTCCGGTACTACCAGGGCGCGAACCACGGCATCAACGTGCCCGTGGACGGCGAGTTCCACCTGCACCCCGACTTCGCGCGGGACGTGGCCACGTGGATCCAGGGGATGCCGGGCACGGCCAGCGCCCCGCCGCGCGTCGCCGGCGACACCCCGAACCAGCTCTACCTCGCCTCCGCGGTGCCGCAGCCGTTCTGGTGGGGCAACGGCGACATCGTCGTGGGCACCGTGATCGCGGGCATCGGGCTGCTGGTCCTCGGGCCGCTGGTCTGGGCGGTGCACGCGCTCGTGCGGCGCGTCGTGCTGCGACGCTCGACGACGACGGCGCCGCGGCTCGCCCGCGGGCTGCGCTCGTCCCTGCTGGGGCTCGGTCTGGGCGCCGTCGCGACGATGGCGGCGCTCGTGTTCTATCTCGTCTCCGTCGCACGGCTGGCCCTGGACTACGAGCGCGACGGCCTCGTCGTGCAGGGCGGGTGGATCGTCGTGCGCCTGCTCGGCGTCGCGACGGCGGTGGCCGGGGCGCTCGTGATCCGGCGGGTGTCCGACGCCCGCGCCGCCCGCCGAGGCGGCGCGGACGTGGCCGTCGCGCAGGGCTGGCCCGCGGTCGTGACCTTCTGGTGCACCCTGGCCGGTTCGCTCGTCCTGCTGTGCACCCTGGCGTACTGGGGTGTCTACCAGCTCGGCATCTGAGCCGGCACGGGTCGCGGCGCGGGCGGTGTGACCAACCCGCCCGCGCGGGACACGACGCCGGGGCGCTGAGTCGGGTAGAAACGGGACTGAGGCGTGCCCCCGCCGCCGCCCGCCCCCGGAGCACCATGGAGACGCCCGCATGACCGATCCCGGAACCACCGACGCCGCACCCGAGCAGGAGCGCTCGCCGTTCGGCGGGGTGCCGGTCCGTGAGCTCGTGCGCGACGTCGTGGCGGCGTTCGCGCTGCTCGTCGCGCTGCCGCTCCCGTGGGACCACGCGCACCGCGGCAGCGACCGCCTCGAGATCGTGCTCGTCACGGTGCTGGCGCTCCTCGCGGTCGCCGCCCCGTACCTGCGCCGCGGCGGCATCGGGCCCGCCGGCTGGGACGTCCTGACCGCGCGCCGCACCGTCGCGATCGCCTGCGTCCCGTACGCGGTCGTCGCCCTCGTGTACCTCGTGCTGGACGCGACGGCGCCCGCCGACGCCGCGGGCGGGGTCGGGGCCGGCCTCGCCGTCGGCCTGGCCGGCGCCGCGCTCGCGGCGGCGAGCCGCTGGGTGCACCTGCCGGCCGTGGTCGCCGGGGTGGTCGCGCTCGGCACCCTCGCCACGCCGGTCGCCTCGCTCCTGCAGGGAGCCGCCTGGACCACGACCGTCGTCGGCACCCTCAACGCCCTCGTGGTGCTCGGCGTCCTGTGGTTCACGGTCGGCACCTACCTGCGCTCGGGCGACCTGTCCGCCGGCTACGTGCTGCTCGCCCTGGGCGGCGCGGTGGCCCTCGAGCTCGTCCTGTTCTCCGGCGGCAACCTGCGCCCGTGGTTCGAGAGCGTGCACGAGCAGCGCCTCGGCCTGCTCCTGCTGCCCGTGGTCGCCGCCGTCACCGCGCGACGCATCGTCGACGACGGCGCGCGCACCGCCGACGAGCCCGACGACGTGCGCGCGCGGCGCTGGGTCGCCGTGGCCGAGCGGGCCCTCGGCCTGGTGGCGCTCGTCGCGGCGTTCGTGGCGCTGGTGGCGCTGGTCCGGATCATCGACGACGGCGTCGCCGTGGCTCTCGTGCTGCGCCTCGTCGTCGGGGTGCTCATGGTCGCCGTGGCGTTCGCCGCGCGGCGCTCCCTGGCCCGCGACCCGCGCTCCGGCCACGTCACCGCCGTCGGCGCCGCCTGCGTCCTCGTCGTGCTGGGCCTGGTCATCGTCGTCGCGCGCGCCGGGCTGGGCACGCAGTCCAACGTGGAGGAGCTGCTGGTCGCGTTCGGGCTGCCCGGCGTGGCCCTGGCCGTCCTGCTGGTGCCGCCGTCGGTCCGCGAGCTGGTCGCCTCGGCGCCGGAGGCACCCCGGGCCTCGGAGGCCCCTGGAGCCTCGGGCGCGGTCGGTGAGCCCGCCGCCCCGGAGCGCACCCTCGACGAGGCCGTGCCGGTCGCGGTCGTCGCGCCGTCGACCGCCGCCCCGGACGCGGCCAGGCCGGCGTCAGCGCCCTCCTCCGCGCCCTCCTCCGCACCCTCCTCCGCAAACTCCTCCGTGGCGCCGACGGCGCGCCCGGCCTCGGCCCCGACCGCCGCGACCCGGCCCGCGCCTGCCGGCCGCCCGATCGACGCGACCCAGCAGATGGAGCCGGTGCGCGCCCAGCAGGCGCCGGACTCCACCCAGGTGCTGCCGCCCGTGCAGGCGCCCGCGGCCAAGGCGCCGGCGGCGCCCGGCTGGAGCGCCGCCCAGGCGATGGACCCGGCCACGCCGCTCGCCGACCTGGCGCGGATCGCGGCGGAGGCGCCGTACCTGCGGTCGTACGTCGCGGCGAACCCGTCGACGTACCCGGCGCTGCTCGACTGGCTCGGCGCGCTGGGCGACCCGGCCGTCGACGCCGCTCTGCGGTCACGGCGCTGACGGGCCGTGTCGAAGGTGTACCGTGGCAGCGTGCATCGCACGGTGAGCCTCCTCCTTCGGTGCCGCGGCGGGGCCCTCTAAGGCCGGACCCCCCGTCGCGGAGGTTGTGGCGTGCCGGCCGACTGGTCACGACCGCCGGTCCCGAACCCGGGACCACGGTCACCGAGCCCCCACCGAAGGACGCGACACCATGACCCACCACCCCGACGGCATCGCCGGCGCCAACCCGCAGCGCCCCTCCGGGATGCCGTACACGCGCTACGTCCCCTTCCACGAGCAGATCCGCGTCGACCTGCCGGACCGCACGTGGCCCGACCAGCGCATCACCAAGGCCCCGCGCTGGTGCGCCGTCGACCTGCGCGACGGCAACCAGGCCCTCATCGAGCCGATGGACGCCGAGCGCAAGCTGCGCATGTTCGACCTGCTCGTGCAGATGGGCTACAAGGAGATCGAGGTCGGCTTCCCGTCCGCATCGCAGACGGACTTCGACTTCGTCCGCCAGCTCATCGACACGGGCCGCATCCCGGACGACGTGGTCATCCAGGTGCTCACCCAGTGCCGCGACCACCTCATCGAGCGCACCTACGACGCGATCCGCGGTGCCAAGCAGGCGATCGTGCACATCTACAACTCGACGTCGAT
Organism: Isoptericola sp. NPDC060185; assembly: GCF_042728595.1. NCBI lineage: Bacteria > Bacillati > Actinomycetota > Actinomycetes > Micrococcales > Promicromonosporaceae > Isoptericola > Isoptericola sp. NPDC060185. The sequence continues at coordinate 17,648 of NZ_JBHWYY010000072.1, forward strand.
CCTGCAGCGCGAGGTCGTCTTCCGCAGCGACATGGACGGCATCGTCGACATCGCCCTGCAGGGCGCGCGCCTGTGTCGCAAGCTCGAGGAGACCATCCCCGAGACGACGGTCTACTACGAGTACTCGCCCGAGTCGTACACCGGCACGGAGCTCGAGTTCGCCGCCCGCATCTGCAACGAGGTGCTGGAGGTGCTGGAGCCCACCGCCGAGCGGCCCGTGATCATCAACCTGCCGGCCACGGTGGAGATGGCCACCCCGAACGTCTACGCCGACTCGATCGAGTGGATGAACCGGAACCTGGCATTCCGCGAGCACGTCGTGCTGTCGCTGCACCCGCACAACGACCGCGGCACCGCCGTCGCGGCCGCCGAGCTGGGTTACCAGGCCGGCGCCGACCGCATCGAGGGCTGCCTGTTCGGCAACGGCGAGCGCACCGGCAACGTCGACCTGGTGACCCTGGGCATGAACCTGTTCGGCCAGGGCATCGACCCGCAGATCGACTTCTCCGACATGGACGGCATTCGCCGCACCGTGGAGCACTGCAACCAGATCCCGGTGCACGAGCGGCACCCGTACGTGGGCGACCTGGTCTTCACCGCGTTCTCCGGCTCGCACCAGGACGCGATCAAGAAGGGCTTCGAGCACATGGCGGCCCGCGCCGTGGACGAGGGCAAGGCCGTGGACGACCTCACGTGGGGCGTCCCGTACCTGCCGATCGACCCGAAGGACGTGGGCCGGTCGTACGAGGCCGTGATCCGGGTGAACTCGCAGTCCGGCAAGGGCGGCATCGCCTACCTGCTGTCCACCGAGCACTCGCTGGACCTGCCCCGTCGCCTGCAGATCGAGTTCTCCGGCGTCGTGCAGCACTACACCGACGCCGAGGGCAGCGAGGTCACGGGCTCCGACATCTGGCGCATGTTCAGCGACGAGTACCTGCCCGTCGAGGAGCACGACGCGCGGGGCCTGGAGCCGTGGGGCCGCCTGCGCCTGCGCGAGACGCGGACCACGTCGGCCGAGGGTGGCGCCACCGCGCTGGCCGTCGACGTTGTCGACCACGGGCAGGCCGTGACCCTCGAGGGCACCGGCAACGGCCCGCTCGCGGCGTTCGTCGACGCGATCTCGAAGGTCGGCGTGGACGTGCGCGTGCTGGACTACGCCGAGCACGCGCTGTCCGAGGGCGGCGACGCCACTGCCGCGGCCTACGTCGAGTGCCAGGTGGGCGACGACGTGCTGTGGGGCGTCGGCATCGATCCGTCGATCACCACCGCGTCGCTCAAGGCGGTCGTCTCCGCCGTGAACCGCGCCGCCCGCGGCTGACCGGTCCTGCGAGTTGTCAGGGCCAGGGCGGGGTATACCTCCCCCTGGCCCTGACAGCTTTCGTGGGTGGGGGCTGGGACAATAGGGCCGTGCCCCTGTACCGAGACGACGCGATCGTGCTGCGCACCCACAAGCTGGGCGAGGCGGACCGCATCGTGACGTTCCTGACCCGCGAGCACGGCAAGGTGCGCGGGGTGGGGCGGGGGGTGCGGCGCACGTCGTCGCGCTTCGGAGCCCGGCTGGAGCCGTTCATGGTCGTGGACGTGCAGCTGCACACCGGCCGGAACCTCGACACCGTGACGCAGGTGGAGACCGTGGGCCCGTACGCCCGCGCCATCTGCGAGGACTACGCCCTGTACACGTCCGGCGCGGCGATGCTCGAGGCGGCCGACCGCCTGGTTGCCGCCGAGCACGAGCCCGCGGTGCAGCAGTACTGGCTCCTCGCCGGGGCGCTGCGGGCCCTGTCGGAGCGCGCGCACGCCCCGGGCCTGGTGCTCGACTCGTACCTGCTGCGCGGGCTCGCCGTCGCCGGCTGGGCGCCGTCGTTCACCGACTGCGCCCGCTGCGGCGAACCCGGCCCGCACCACGCGTTCTCCGTGGGGCAGGGCGGGGCGGTCTGCTCGCGCTGCCGCCCGCCCGGCTCGACGGCGCCCGCCCCGGAGACGTTCGCGCTGCTGGGCGCGCTGCTCGGCGGCGACTGGGAGACGGCGGACGCCTCCGACGCGCGCCACCGCACCGAGGCGTCCGGGCTGGTCGCGGCCTACTCCCAGTACTACCTGGAGCGCACGCTGCGTTCCCTGCGCATGATCGAGAGAGAGGCCTGATGCCCCGCACCCCCGACGCTCGGTACGCCGAGCCCTACCCGCACCCCTCGGGGGCGACGCCGCCGAGCATCCCGGCGCAGTTCGTGCCGAACCACGTGGCGATCGTCATGGACGGCAACGGCCGCTGGGCCAACGCGCGCGGGCTGCCGCGGGTGGAGGGGCACAAGCAGGGCGAGAAGTCGCTGCTCGACGTCGTGGCGGGCGCCGTGCAGATCGGCGTCAAGCACGTGTCGGCGTACGCGTTCAGCACGGAGAACTGGAAGCGGTCGCCGGACGAGGTGAAGTTCCTCATGAACTTCAACCGCGACGTCATCCGCCGGCGCCGCGACGAGATGTCGTCGTGGGGCGTGCGCATCCGTTGGGCGGGCCGCCGGCCGAAGCTGTGGGGGTCGGTGATCAAGGAGCTGCAGGTCGCCGAGGAGATGACCAAGGAGAACGACCGCTGCACCCTGACCATGTGCGTCAACTACGGCGGCCGGGCGGAGATCGCCGACGCCGCGGCCGCCATCGCGCGCGACGCCGCCGCCGGGAAGCTCAACCCCGCGCGCGTCTCGGAGAAGACGATCCAGAGGTACCTCGACGAGCCAGACCTGCCCGACGTCGACCTGTTCCTGCGCTCGTCGGGGGAGCAGCGCACGTCCAACTTCATGATCTGGCAGGCCGCGTACGCGGAGATGGTCTTCCTGCCCGAGCCCTGGCCCGACGTCGACCGCCGGCACCTGTGGCGCGCGGTCGAGGAGTTCGCCCGCCGCGACCGGCGCTACGGCGGCGCGGTGGACACTCCCGACGCCGACTGAGCCCGTCGGTCGGGAACGCCGAGACCCCCGTCCGCTCCGAGGAGCGGACGGGAGTGTGGGGACGT
>NZ_JBHWYY010000073.1:0-20122 GCF_042728595.1 Isoptericola sp. NPDC060185
CACTGAAACAGGGCCAAACGCCCGCTCACAACACTCAGGTGGTCAGCAGTTCCTTGTAGAGCGGGGTCGTGTACCCGGGCGTGAAGGTGCTGCCCGCCAGGAGCGTGCCGAGCCGCTCCGCCTCGGCGGCGACCGCGGCCTCGCCGGCCGACCCGACGTCCTCGAGCAGCCGCCACGCGACCTCGCCGTCGGGCCGCACGATCCACAGCCCGACGATCCGCCCCTGCCACCACACCGTGGCGCCCGCGTTGCCGGCGCTGTCGAAGAGCTGGTCGCGGTGCGCGCCCAGGTACCAGTCGCGGGCGGTCCAGCCCATCGTGGTGGGGTCCAGGGTGGGTAGCAGCGCGGCATGACCGGCGACGACGTCGTCCAGGTCGAGGTCCGCGTCCAGGTCGGTGTCTCGCAGCATGACGCCGTCGGTGACGACGGCGTCCCCGCCCGGCACGCCGACCTCCACCTCGACGTCGCGCACGTCGAGGGCCGCGACGGCGCGCCGGGCCTGACCGAGGTTCCACCCCGTCCACCACCTGAGGTCGGCCACGGTGGCGGGACCGAACGCCTCCAGCCACGCCCGGGCGAGCTCGACGCGCGCCGCCTCCTCGTCCAGGTCGGGGATGCCGTCCGGGAACCAGTCGCTCATCGGCGACCACACGTGCCGCGGCGACGTCCACGCCCCGCGCGGCTCGCCCCGCACGACGGAACCCTCCGCGGAGAGCACCGACAGCAGCGGCGACGTCATGGTGCGGCGCACGTCCCAGGCCTTGTCCGTGGTGGGCAGGAAGGCGGTGCGCAGCAGCGGCGCCGCTCTCGAGAGCTCGGCGCCGTCGAGCGGGCCGGCGGCCAGGGCTGCGTGCACCTGCGCCTCGGCCGCCGCGAGCAGGGCCTCCGGGTCCTCGACCGCGGGGTCCGTGGGGAGCGTCGCCAGCTCCTTGAGCAGCCGCGTGCGCAGCCGGCGACCGACCGCCGCGGACGCGGCGGCGTGGATCACCGGCACGGTCTCGCGCGGCACCACGAACATGGTGCGGCGCATCCCCAGCACCTTGACGAGGCTGCGCCGCTCGAACAGCGCGTCGCGCACGTCGTCGAGCGTGACGCCCCGCGTCCGGGCGAGCACGGCGAGGTGCACGCTGGGCGTGTCCGTCGCGTGCAGCGCGACGAGCCTCCGGGTGACCTCCTCGGGCGTCGTCGCGGCCGGCCCGCCCGGCCCGTCGACACCGAGCGCGAGCTGCCGCACGACCAGGCGCCGCCGGCGCTGCTCCCCCGTGATCCGCACCCGCCCATCATGGGGCGCACCACCCACACGCGCGGCCGTGCCGGGCGCCAGGACCGTCCTAGCCCGTTCCCAGGCAACGCTCAGAGCCCGGTCGCACACTGAAGTCATGAGCGCACCCGAAGCACGTCTCGTCGTCGTGGACGACGAGCCCAACATCCGCGAGCTGCTGTCCACGTCCCTGCGTTTCGCCGGGTTCGAGGTCCACGCCGCCGGTGACGGGAACGGGGCGCTGCAGCTCGTCCGCGACGTCGAGCCCGACCTCGTCGTGCTCGACGTGATGCTGCCCGACATGGACGGCTTCACCGTGACCCGCCGCATGCGCTCCACCGGCCGGCACACCCCCGTGCTGTTCCTCACCGCCCGCGACGACACGCAGGACAAGGTGCAGGGGCTCACCGTCGGCGGGGACGACTACGTCACCAAGCCCTTCAGCCTGGAGGAGGTCGTGGCCCGCATCCGCGCCGTGCTGCGCCGCACCCACGCGGGCGAGCCCGAGGACGACGCCGTCCTGCGGGTCGGTGACCTGGAGCTCGACGAGGACTCGCACGAGGTGCGCCGCGCCGGCGTGGAGATCGACCTCTCCCCCACCGAGTTCAAGCTGCTGCGCTACCTCATGCTCAACGCCGGTCGCGTGCTGTCCAAGGCGCAGATCCTCGACCACGTGTGGCAGTACGACTGGGGCGGCGACGCCAACATCGTCGAGTCCTACATCTCCTACCTGCGCCGCAAGATCGACAACCTCACCGTCACCGGCCCCGACGGGGAGGACGCCAGCCTGCCTCCCCTCATCCACACCAAGCGGGGCGTGGGCTACCTGCTCCGGGCGCCGCAGGCGCGATGACGTCCCCCACCCCCGGCACGACGGCGGACGGCCGGGCCCTGCCCGCCGACCCGCGGTCGGCCCCGCCCGCACCCCCGTCCGACGGCGAGGCCGCCCCCGCCACGGGCGGCCCGACCGGTCGCGCGCACTGGTCGTGGGTCGAGCGCCTGCCGCTGCGCACGCGGCTCGTCGTGATCACCGTGCTGGTGCTGGCGGCAGGGCTGATCCTGTCCGCGGTCGTGACACGGACGGTCGTGTCCGGGTTCCTCGTCGACCAGGTCGACCAGCAGCTCAGGCAGTCGGCCACCGGCCTGGCCAAACTCACGCTGCAACAGTCCGACTCGCCCACGTCCGGTCCCCCGACCGACTACGTCGTCATCTTCCGCGACTCGACCGGCGAGATCAGCAGCGACCCGATCGGGTGGCCGCCGAACATCGAGAAGTACGGGACCCCCGAGATCCCGACCGAGACCTACGCCGAGGTCCGCGAACGACACGGCGAACCGTTCACGGTGGACGGAACCGGGGGCGACACACCCACCGACTGGCGCGTGGCACCCCTCACCTTCAGCGACGGTTCCACCAAGGGGTCCGCCTACGTCGCGCTGCCGCTGGCCGGCGTGCAGCAGACCGTCACCTACCTCACGCGCTCCTTGTTGTTCTCGGCGCTCGGCATCGTGCTGCTGGGCGGCGCGATCTCGTTCGTCCTGGTGCATCGCTCGCTGCGGCCGCTGCGGGAGATCGAGACGACTGCGGCATCCATCGCCGCGGGCGACCTGTCCCAGCGCGTCCCGGAGCGGCCGACGTCGACCGAGGTGGGCTCGTTGTCCGCGTCGCTGAACACGATGCTGGCCCAGATCGAGCGGGCGTTCTCCGCCCAGGAGGAGTCGGAGCGGCGCATGCGCCGGTTCGTCTCCGACGCCAGCCACGAGCTGCGCACGCCGCTCGCCACGGTCAAGGGCTACGGCGAGCTGTACCGGATGGGCGCGCTCGACACGCCCGCCAAGGTCGACGACACCATGGAGCGCATCGAGGACTCGGCGCGCCGCATGAGCACGCTGGTCAACGACCTCCTCGTCCTCGCCCGCCTCGACGAGGGCCGCCCGATGCGGCACGAGCCCGTGCACCTGGTGACCATGGCCCGCGACGCCGCTCAGGACCTGCACGCCCTGGATCCGACGCGCGAGGTCCACGTGACGGGGCTGGCCGCCGGGGCGGCCCCGCCGTCGGACGTCGTCGTGACCGGCGACGCCGACCGGCTGCGCCAGGTCCTCACCAACCTCGTGGGGAACGTGGCGCGACACACACCGGCCGGCTCCCCGGCCGAGGTCGCCGTGGGCCGGGCACCCGACGGCGCGGCCGTGCTCGAGGTGCGTGACCACGGCGCCGGCATCTCCCCGGAGCAGGCGAAGCGGGTGTTCGAGCGGTTCTACCGCGCCGACTCGTCGCGCAACCGCGAGTCCGGCGGGTCCGGGCTGGGCATGGCGATCGTCGCCGCGATCGTCGGCGCGCACCAGGGGCACGTCTCCGTGCGCGAGACCCCGGGCGGGGGGATGACGGTGCGAGTACTGCTCCCGGCGGCGGACGGCTACGATGGCGCGTCGTCCTCCTCCGCCTGAACGGGATACCGGTCCGGCGGAGCACGCCCGCGCTGCGGTGTCGCCGCCCGGTCGTAGTCTGACGAGGAGGACAGTCCGAGTCCCGCGACCGAAGGTCTGATAGCGATGGGCGTCATGAGCGCCGACGCGCCCCAGTGGTTCCTCTCCGCGTTCGTCCGTACCTGCCACGGGGCGGGTGCCACGGCCGACGAGGCGGAGATCCGAGCCGTCGGGGAGGACCTCCTCGAGCGGTGGTCCGCCCCGGACCGGCGCTTCCACAACCTCCGCCACCTGGCCGACGTCCTGCACCGCGTGGACGAGCTGTCCCAGGAGACCCACGAGCCCGACCTCGTCCGGCTCGCGGCCTGGTACCACGGCGCCGTCTTCGACGCGACGCGCAAGGTCGCCCAGGCGACTCAGGGCGGCGAGCAGACGACCGTCAGCGCGAACCTCGCGCGCACGCAGCTCACGGAGCTCGGCCTGCCGGCCGTCGCCGTCGCGCGCACCGCGCGGCTCGTCGACTCGATCGACCGCCACAAGCCGTTGCCCGACGACGTCGACTCCGCGGTGCTGAACGACGCCGACCTCGCGATGCTGGCGTCCGAGCCGCAGCGGTACAAGGAGTACATGGCGAACGTGCGGGCCGAGTACTCGCACATCCCGCTGCCGGACTACCTCGACGCCCGCATCCGCGTGCTGCAGAAGCTGCTGCAGCGCCCGTCCCTGTACCGCAGCCCGATGGGCGCGGCGTGGGAGGAGCCGGCGCGGCAGAACCTCGACGGCGAACTGCACCGCCTCCTCAAGGAGCGGCGCCTGCTGGAGGAGAAGCCCGCCTCCTGACCCCGGTTCTCCACAGGCCTGTGGAGGACGGCGGCCCGGCCTCCGCGCGCTCCGTAGCGTCGACCTCGGCATCCCCCAGGGGACACGGCGACGAAGGAGGACACGTGCGGTACGAGGTCGACAGCGAGCGGGTCGCGCAGGCGAGCGCGGCGGTGAACGGGTCCGTGGCGGCCATCCGCTCCGAGGTGGGGGCGATGATGCGGCACCTGCAGGACCTGCAGTCCAGCTGGCACGGCGGCGCGGCGACGCAGTTCGCCGGCGTCATGGGCCAGTGGCAGGCCACGCAGACCCAGGTGGAGGCGGCGCTCGACGCCGTGACGGCGGCCCTGTCGTCGGCGTCGCGCACCTACGCGGACGCCGAGGCCCAGGCCACCCCGCACGTCTCCGCCCCCCGACCCCCCCAGCACCACGACGCCCCCCCCCCCCCCCCCCGGGGCCCCCCCCCCCTTTCTGGCCCGCGGCGGCGCGGGCGGCGCACCCCACGCTTTGCGGGGGTTTGTTGTCGGGGGGCGGGGGCCGGGCGGGACCCCCCCCGGCGACCCCGCACGCCCCTTCCGCCCGGCGCCCCGTCCGGGGCCGGGCGGATCTCGAACCAGCACGGAGGACCCCCATGGCGAACTACACCGCCGCTGACATCAAGGCGCTCCGCGAGCGCACCGGTGCCGGCATGCTCGACGTCAAGAAGGCGCTCGACGAGGCCGACGGCAACGCCGAGCAGGCGATCGAGATCATCCGCAAGAAGGGCCTGGCGCGCGCCGCCAAGCGCGAGGGCAACGCGACCACCGAGGGCCTCGTGGCCGTCAAGGTCGAGGACGCCGCCGCCGGCCAGGTCGCCACGATGATCGAGCTCGACGCCGAGACGGACTTCGTCGTCAAGAACGCGACGTTCGTCGCGCTCGCCGACTCGGTGCTCGAGGCCGCCGCCGCCGCGGGTGCCACGGACGCCGAGTCCGCGCTCGCCGCCCCGGCCGCCGAGGGCACCGTCGCCGACGCGATCGCCGCGCAGGGTGCCACCCTGGGCGAGAAGATCGTGCTGCGCCGCGTGGCCCGCCTCGAGGCGCCGAAGGTCACGACCTACCTGCACAAGACCGCCAAGGACCTGCCGCCGTCGATCGGCGTGCTCGTCGCCACGGACGACGCGGCCGAGCCCGTCGCCAAGGACGTCGCGCAGCACATCGCGGCCCTGGCCCCGCGGTTCCTGTCCCGTGAGGACGTCCCGGCGGACGTCGTCGAGAAGGAGCGCGAGATCGCGCGCGAGGTTTCGATCGCCGAGGGCAAGCCCGAGGCCGCTCTGCCGAAGATCGTCGAGGGTCGCCTCAACGGCTTCTTCAAGGACGCGGTCCTCGTGGACCAGCCCCTGGCCAAGGACACGAAGACGACGGTCGCCAAGCACGTCGCCACCACCGGCGGCAACCTGCTGGGCTTCGTCCGCTTCCGCGTCGGCAGCTGACAGCCGCCTGCGTCCAGGCCCGACCGCACCGTGCGCGGTGCGGTCGGGCCTGTCGCATACCCACCCGCGCCGGCTGACGGGGCGGGATCCGGCGTCCGGTGCCAGGATGCGCGGAGGGTGACCACCTTCGGTCGGGCGGCGCGGGCCCGACCACGCCCGCGGCGTCGAGCGCCGCGCGGCGACGCAGGACATGCCGACGAGGCATGCGGAACAGACCGAGAGAGCGACGGTGACGCACGTGACCGAGACCAACCAGACCGAGCCGACCGCCGCGGCGGGCGAGGACGCACCGGCACGCCGGGTGCTGCTGAAGCTCTCCGGCGAGACCTTCGGCGGCGGCAGCGTGGGCCTGGCCACCGACGTCGTGCGCCGCATCGCCCAGGAGATCGGCGACGCCGTCCGCCAGGGCGTGCAGGTCGCGATCGTCTCCGGCGGGGGCAACTTCTTCCGCGGTGCCGAGCTGTCCCGGGCGGGCCTGGACCGTGCCCGCGCCGACTACATGGGCATGCTCGGCACGGTGATGAACTGCCTGGCGCTGCAGGACTTCCTGGAGCAGGACGGCGTGACCACCCGCGTGCAGACGGCGATCACCATGGGGCAGGTCGCGGAGCCGTACATCCCCCTGCGGGCGATCCGTCACCTCGAGAAGGGGCGCGTCGTGATCTTCGGCGCCGGGGCGGGCATGCCGTACTTCTCCACCGACACGGTGTCGGTGCAGCGCGCCCTGGAGACGCACTGCGACGAGGTCCTCATGGGCAAGAACGGTGTCGACGCCGTCTACTCCGCGGATCCGCGCACGAACCCGGACGCCGAGCGGCTCGAGCACCTGACCTACACCGACGCCCTGGTGCGCGGCCTGAACGTGATGGACGCGACCGCGCTCTCGCTGTGCCGGGACAACGACGTGCGCATGCGCGTCTTCGGCCTCGAGGAGCCGGGTAACGTGACCCGCGCGCTGCTGGGCGACAAGATCGGCACGCTGGTCACCACGCACTGACGCTGCGCGGTACCGAGCACGACCCACCGACGAGCACGACGAGCACGACGACGAGAATGGAGCACCGGTGATCGACGACACCCTCCTCGAGGCCGAGGAGAAGATGGACAGGGCGATCGAGGTCGCCAAGGAGGACTTCGCAGGCATCCGCACCGGCCGTGCGAACGCCGGCATGTTCTCGAAGATCACCGTGGACTACTACGGCGCGCCCACGCCGCTGCAGCAGCTCGCGTCGTTCAACATCCCGGACGCGCGCACGGTGCTCATCTCCCCGTTCGACAAGGGCTCGATGACGACGATCGAGAAGGCGCTCCGCGAGTCCGACCTCGGCGTCAACCCGTCGAACGACGGCAACGCGATCCGCATCGTCATGCCCGCCCTCACGGAGGAGCGCCGCCGCGACTACGTGAAGATGGCGAAGACGAAGGCGGAGGACGCCCGCATCTCCGTGCGCAACGTCCGCCGCAAGGCCAAGGAGGAGCTGGACCGCATCGTCAAGGACGGCGAGGCCGGCGAGGACGAGGTGGCCCGTGCCGAGAAGGAGCTGGAGTCGCTGACGAAGAAGCACGTCGACGCGATCGACGTGCTGCTCGCCGGCAAGGAGAGCGAGCTGCTCGAGGTCTGATGGTGACCCATCCCCTCGAACCGGGCGAGGACGCGTCCCCGCTCGATCCGGCCACCGGCGGTGCCACAGGCCCGACCTCGTCGCGCGCGGGCCGCAACCTGCCCGCGGCGATCACCGTCGGGGTGCTCCTGCTCCTCGGCGTGGCGGCGTCGCTGTGGTTCCGACCGGAGCCGTTCGTGGCGGTCGCGGCCGTCGCGGTGGGCGCGGCGCTCTGGGAGCTGCGCCAGGCGTTCGCGCGGCGCGACATCCGGCTGCCCATGCTCCCGCTCCTGGTGGGCGGCGTCGGCATGGTGGTCTCGGCATACACGTCGGGGCCCGAGGCGCTGCTGGTCGCGTACGTCCTGACGGTGGGTGCAGTGGTCGTCTGGCGGGTGCTGGACGGCCCGGGGCCGCAGGCCCTGCGCGACTCGGCGGCAGCCGTGTTCGCGGCGACGTACGTGCCGTTCCTCGCGGGCTTCGTGCTCCTGATGCTGGCGCAGCCGGACGGCGAGCTGCGCGTCGCGCTGTTCATCCTGCTCGCCGTCGCGAACGACACCGGCGGCTACATCGCCGGAGTGACGATGGGCCGCCACCCGCTGGCGCCCACCGTGAGCCCGAAGAAGACGTGGGAGGGCCTGGCGGGATCGGTCGTCCTCGCCACGGCGGTGGGCGTCGCGGGCGCGGTGCTCGCCCTCGGCGCCAGCCCGCTGCTCGGCGTCCTCCTCGGGGTCCTCACCGCGATCACGGCCACGGTGGGCGACCTCGCCGAGTCGCTCATCAAGCGCGACCTAGAATTGAAGGACATGGGTTCGCTGCTCCCGGGCCACGGGGGCGTGCTGGACCGCCTCGACTCGCTGGTCGTCACCGCACCGTTCGTGTACCTCGTGCTCACCATGGCGCCGTCCGGCGCCCTGTAAGGAACCTGTCATGCCCCCCACCCCCACCCGCGCGGCGACGTCCGGCACCGACCTCGGGATCCCCGCGGTCCGGCCGGGCGACGAGACCGCACCCCTCCCGCTGCAGATGGCGCCGCGCCGGCGGGGCAAGCCGCCGAAGCACTTCGCCGACCTCACGCCGGCGGAGCGCGTCGCGTCGATGGAGGCGATGGGGGAGAAGCCGTTCCGGGCCAAGCAGCTCGCCACGCACTACTTCCAGCACTACACGTCCGACCCGGAGCAGATGACCGACCTGCCGGCGAAGACGCGCGAGGCCATCGCGACCACGATGTTCCCGCCGCTCATCCGCCCCACACGCCGCCTCGAGGCCGACGGGGGCACGACGGTCAAGACGCTGTGGCACCTGTTCGACGACGCCAAGGTCGAGTCGGTGCTCATGCGCTACCCGCACCGGACCACGCTGTGCGTGTCGTCCCAGGCGGGCTGCGGCATGGCGTGCCCGTTCTGCGCGACGGGGCAGCTCGGCCTCACCCGCAACCTCTCGACGGCGGAGATCCTCGAGCAGGTGCGCGCCGCGAACCGGTCGCTCGCGGAGGGCGAGATCCCCGGCGGTCCCACGCGCCTGAACAACCTCGTGTTCATGGGCATGGGCGAGCCGCTGGCGAACCCGAAGGCGGTCTTCGAGACGGTGCGCGCGCTGGTCGCGCCGCAGCCCGAGGGTTTCGGCATGTCGGCGCGCAACATCACCGTCTCCACGGTGGGTCTGGTGCCCGCGATCGAGAAGCTGACGAAGCTCGAGATCCCGGTGACCCTGGCGCTCAGCCTGCACGCGCCCGACGACGACCTGCGCAGCGAGCTCGTGCCGATCAACACCCGCTGGAGCGTGGACGAGGCGCTCGACGCCGCCCGACGCTACTTCGAGGTCACGGGCCGCCGCGTGTCGATCGAGTACGCGCTCATCAAGGACATGAACGACCACGGCTGGCGCGCCGACCTGCTGGGGGAGAAGCTCAACGCCCGCGGTCGCGGCTGGGTGCACGTCAACCCCATCCCGCTCAACCCCACGCCCGGCTCGATCTGGACCGCGAGCGAGCGTGATGTCGAGGACGAGTTTGTGGCACGCTTGCGCGGGCACGGCATCCCCACCACGATCCGTGACACCCGCGGGAGCGACATCGACGGCGCCTGCGGGCAGCTGGCTGCGGAGGAGGACGAGTGAGCGCACTGTTCAGCACGGTGTCCGCGATGCGCACCGGGTACGACCGCGACGAGGTCGAGGACTTCTTCGACCACGCGCGGCAGGCCTACGAGGGACGCACCGCGGAGCCCCTGTCGCACGCCGACATCCAGGTGTCGACGTTCGACCTGGTGCGCGGCGGGTACGACACGCACGAGGTCGACGCGGCGCTGGACCGGCTGGAGGCGGCGTTCATCGCGCGCCAGCGCGCCGAGTACGTCGCGGCGCACGGGCAGGAGGCCTGGATGGCCGCCCTCGCCGACCGCGCCCGCACGATGTACGGGCGCCTGGGCCGGCCCGACGGCGAGAAGTTCGCCCCGGCGGAGCGTGGCGCTCAGGGTTACGACACCGACGACGTGGACGCGCTGTGCGACCGGCTCGTCGCGTACTTCGACCGCCAGGAGCCGCTGACGTCGTCCGAGATCCGCTCGGCCACGTTCAGCCGCGCCAAGGGCGCGGACGCGTACGCCGAGGGCCCGGTGGACCGGTTCTTCGCCCGCGCGATCGAGGTGCTGCTCGGGGTCGAGTGACCTCGGCACCCGCATCGACGCGCGCCCGCAGGGGCCGCCGACCTCCGGGTCGGCGGCCCCTGCGCAATTCGTGATGGCCTGGGCCGTCGTGGTGGCCGGCGTCAGCCCGCCGGCGACGACGCGGCGGCCGCCTCGGACAGCAGCGCGGCGTGCTCGGTGCGGGCGAGGAATTCGCGGATCGTGTCGCGGCTTCGGGTGAGGCAGGCGATGCGGTCCTCGATGCCGCCGAGCTCGCCGGCGAGCAGCTCCGCGACGGTCCGCGGGCAGGTGGGGTGGTCCTGCGCGCTCGCGTCCTCCATGTCGAGGAGCACCTTGACGAGCCGCGTGGGGATCCCGGCGCGGACCATGCCGGCGACCCGCCCCACCCGCTCGACGTCGGCGTCGCCGTAGTCGCGGTAGCCGTTCGCCGCCCGCTCGGCCGTCAGCAGCCCCTGCTGCTCGTAGTACCGCACCAGTCGCGGCGCCACCCCGGTGCGCCGCGCCACCTCGCCGATCCGCATGCCGGCCTCCCGCCGTCGCCCGCTCGCCCCGGGCCCCGCCGCGGGGGCCCTTGACATTGACATCGATGTCAAACTCTAGCGTCGGTGGCATGACGACACCACGCCCCACCGCCCTCGTCCCCGACCGGCTGCCGTGGCCCTCCCTCCTCGTCCTCGGGGCGGCGACCTTCGCGATGGTCACCGCCGAGATGCTGCCCACCGCGGTGCTGCCGCAGATGAGCTCCGGCCTCGGGGTGCCCGAGGCGCGGACCGGCCTGCTGGTGTCGGTCTGGGCCGCCGTCGTCGTGGTCGCGAGCTTCCCCCTGGTCCGCCTCGTGCGGGGCCGGGACCGGAGGGCGGTCATCGCCGTCGCGCTGACCGTGCTCGCGGCGTCGGCGGCGGCCACTTCGCTCGCCCCGTCGTACGGCGTGGCGGTGGGCGCCAGGCTCGCGGGCGCGGCCGCCGTCGGGCTCCTGTGGGCCAGCGCCAACGCGCACGTGGCCGATCTGGTGCCCGACCGCCTCCTCGCGCGGGCCGTCGCCGTGGTGCTCGGTGGCGCGACGCTCGGCATGGTGCTCGGGACCCCGGTCGCGAGCCTCGTGGCGCGCGCCGCGGGCTGGCGCGCCGCCTTCGGCGGGCTGGCCGTCCTCACGCTCGTGGTGGCCGTCGCCGTCCGCGCGCTGGTCGCCCGGTCCTCTGCGGCTCCCGTCCCCGTCGCCGCCCGCCCGGACGGGGTGCCGGGCGGTGCGCCGGGCCGGGTGCCGGGGGCCGGTCCGATGGTCGCGGTCACCGTGGTCGTGGGCGTCCTGCTCGTCGGGCACTACGGCGCCTACACCTTTGTGACGCGGATCGTCGAGTCCCCGGCGGCCGGGATCCCCGGCGGCGTAAGCGCCCTGCTCCTGCTCTTCGGCCTGGCGTCTGCCGCGGGGGTCGTGCTGGCGGGGCGGTACGGCGCACGGACCTCGCCCGGGCTCGCCGTCGCCGCGGGCGGGACGGCGCTCTCGCTCCTCGGCCTCGCGACCGTCGACGGGCGCCCGGCGCTCGGGGTCGCCGTCATCGTGGCCTGGGGCGTGAGCTCGGGCGCGCTGCCCCCGCTCGCGCAGACCCTGATCCTGCGGCTCGGCGGCCCGGCCCGGCGCGCCACGGCGGGCGCGCTCATCCCCGTCGTGTTCAACGGGGGGATCGCCGTGGGGGCGGCGGCCGCGTCCCTCGTCGTGGCGCGGGGAGGCGTGGACGCCCTGCCGGTTCCCGCGGCGGCGGTGGTCGCGGCGACGACGGTCGCGCTCGCTGTGGGCGCCTGCAGCTGGTCCGACCGCGCGCCGTCCGGCGGCGAGCCGCGGCGGCGGCCCGGTACTCCCGCCGTCGCCGCGTCTCCCCGGGCCGGGCGGTGACCTGAACGCGGTGCCGGGTCAGGAATGCCGGGTCAGGTGTGCCGGGTCAACAGTGCCGGGCCACCGGGCGGCCGGTGCCGGTGTTGAGGTAGGCGTCCGAGACCCAGTTGCTGCGGCCGATCCTGTACCAGAGGTTCGTGGTGCCGCGGCTGCCGGAGACCCACTGCCCGCGGGAGTAGCACAGGAGCGGTACCCGGGCCGTGTTGGCGGCGAGCCCCGTGCGCGCCCGCGCGGTGCTCGGCCCGGACCGGACGTTGAGGGTGCGCCCGTTCGTCACGACGATGCCGGTGCGGGCCGAGCCCTGCCACAGATATGTGACGTCGATCCAGGCGTTGCGCGGCAGGAGCAGGCCGTGACGGTACGTGCCGTCGGCGAGGTCGATGCCCGCGGGGTTGGTGACCTTGCGCCCGTACAGGTCCCGCCCGCCGTTGTACCCGAGCCGGTACGCGGCGGAGGCCTCCGGGGTGCCCTTGGGCAGGCTGCGCGCGGCGTGCCGCGTCGAGCTCCAGTAGTCGTCGACGCTGTTCCAGGGGCCGACGTCCCACACCGGCGCGTACTCGCAGCGGGTGCTGCCCGCCCGGCACACCCGGACGGAGTACGCGCCGGAGCCCTTCGGCGAGAGAGCGCGCCGTGAGGGGAGCGCGACGAAGTGGTCGTTCTTGCGGATCTTGTGCCCGTTGGCGGTGCGCTTGCCGACCAGACCTTCGCGGGTCGCGTAGATGCGGTGTGTCTCGCCGTCGCCGTCCGCTGCGGCCGGGGCGGCAGTGGCCACGACCGAGCCGGACACGAGGACGACGAGACCGGCAAGTGCCGCCACGGGCCTCTTACCGACTATCACGCGATAAGTACGCATGTTTGCGAACGTAACCGGCCTCACACCCGTCCGCGACCGGGCGCGGACGCCTGACGTCGGGAAGTCAAGCACCGGCGCGGGTGAAGTCTGGGCATCTCCGCGGCGTGTCGCCGGGCCCGCCGGACGGCGTCGCACACCACCGCACCGCCGCCGTCGCGCGCCTGGGATGATGGGCGACATGTCCGCCGACGCACCCCGCACCGTGACACTCCTCGGCTCCACCGGCTCGATCGGCACCCAGGCGATCGACGTCGTCCAGGCGCACTCAGGGAGGTTCCGGGTCGAGGCACTGAGCGCCGGCGGCTCGGACGTCGCGCTGCTCGCCGAGCAGGTCGCCGTCACGGGCGCGCGCGCGGTCGCCGTCGCCGACGCCGGGCGGGCGGAGGACCTGCGGACCGCGCTGGCCGACCGCCTTGGCCAGGGCGCCGCGGGCGTCGAGGTGCTCGCCGGCCCCGACGCGGCCACCGAGCTCGCCGGGCGCGGCAGCGACGTCGTGCTGAACGGCATCACCGGGTCCGTCGGCCTGCGCCCCACGCTCGCGGCGCTCGCGGCCGGCTCCACGCTGGCGCTGGCGAACAAGGAGTCGCTGGTGGTGGGCGGGTCACTCGTCAAGGCCGCGGCGGCCCCCGGGCAGATCGTGCCGGTGGACTCCGAGCACTCGGCGATGGCGCAGGCCCTGCGCAGCGGCGCGCGTGCCGAGGTGCGCCGGCTGATCCTCACGGCGTCGGGCGGACCGTTCCGCGGCCGCAGCCGCGACGACATCAAGAAGGCCACGGCCGAGGAGGCGCTCGCGCACCCGACGTGGTCGATGGGACCCGTCGTGACGGTCAACTCGGCCTCCCTGATGAACAAGGGGCTCGAGCTCATCGAGGCGCACCTGCTGTTCGACGTGCCGGCGGACGACATCACCGTCGTGGTGCACCCGCAGTCGGTGGTGCACTCGATGGTCGAGTTCCGCGACGGCTCCACGATCGCGCAGGCGTCGCCGCCGGACATGCGGCTGCCGATCGCCCTCGGCCTGTCCTGGCCCGAGCGGCTGGACGTCGTGTCGCCGCCCTGCGACTGGACGCAGGCGTCGTCGTGGACGTTCGAGCCGCTCGACGAGGCGATGTTCCCCGCCGTCGGGCTGGCACGCGCCGCCGTGGCCGCCTCGGCGACGCACCCCGCCGTCTACAACGCGGCGAACGAGCAGGGCGTCGCGGCGTTCCTGGCCGGGCGCATCGGCTTCCTCGACATCGTCGAGACGGTGGAACGGGTGCTGGGCGAGCATGACGGCGTGGCCGCCGCCGACGTCACGCTCGAGGGCGTCGAGGAGGTCGAGCGCTGGGCGCGGGAGCGCGCGGACGAGATCCTCGCGCGGTCCTGACGAACCCTGCACGCGCGCGGGCACGGGGCGGCACGGCGGGTGCTCCGAGGTGACCTAGGCTCGTGGCCGTGGATCAGATTCTCGCCTGGGTGGTCGGCATCGGCGTGATGGTGGTGGGCCTCGCCCTCTCCATCGGCCTGCACGAGCTGGGCCACATGGTGCCCGCCAAGAAGTTCGGTGTGCGCGTCAGCCAGTACATGGTGGGCTTCGGGCCCACGCTGTGGTCGCGCACGAAGGGCGAGACCGAGTACGGCGTCAAGGCGATCCCGCTGGGCGGCTACGTGCGCATGGTCGGCATGATGCCGCCCGCGCCGGAGGGCGCGCGCCGCCGCGACGGCTTCTTCGGGCAGGTGATCGCCGACGCGCGCGAGGCCTCGGTGAGCGAGATCCGCCCCGGCGAGGAGCACCGCGCGTTCTACCGCCTGTCCACGCCGAAGAAGCTCGTCGTCATGCTCGGCGGGCCCGTGATGAACCTGCTGATCGCCGTGGTGCTGACCTTCGTGATCCTCGTGGGGATCGGCGCGGCGACCATCACCACCACCGTCGGCTCCGTGACGGCGTGCGTCCCGGCGTCCACCACGGCCGAGGGCGCCCCCGTGTGCGGCGCCGGCGACCCGGCGTCGCCCGCCGCCGAGGCGGGGCTGCAGCCCGGCGACGAGATCGTGGAGTGGGACGGCACGGCCGTCACGTCGTGGGACCAGCTCTCGGGGATGATCGCGGACACGCCGGACCAGGAGGTCCCGGTGGTGGTGGAGCGCGACGGCGCGCAGGTGCCGCTGACCGTCACGACCGCGGACCGTCAGGTCCCCGTGACGGACGCGGACGGCGCCGCGAAGGTCGGCGCCGACGGGCAGCCCGTGACCGAGACCGCGGGCTTCCTCGGCGTGACGCCGACGCAGGAGTACACGCCGCTGCCGTTGTCCACCGTGCCCGAGGCCGTCTGGCAGCAGGTGTCCGGCACGGCCGCCATGGTCGTCACCCTGCCGGTCCGCGTCGCCGACGCGGCGGTGCAGGCCTTCACCGACGAGCCGCGGTCGCAGGACTCGGTCCAGTCCGTGGTGGGCGTGGGGCGCATGGCGGTCGACGTCGTCGAGGCGGACCAGCCGGTCGTCACGACGCTCCAGTACCTGCTGAGCATCCTCGCGGCGCTCAACGTGGCGCTCTTCGTCTTCAACCTCATCCCGCTGCTGCCGCTGGACGGCGGGCACGTGGTGAACGCGCTGTACGAGGGCGCCAAGCGCACCGTCGCGCGCGTGCGCGGCCTGCCGCTGCCCGGCCCGGCGGACGTGGCCCGGATGATGCCGGTGGCCTACGTGATGTTCGTGCTCCTGATCGGGACCGGCGCGATCCTCATCGTCGCCGACGTGGTCGACCCGGTCCGGCTGATGTAGCCCGCCCTCAGGACGCCTTGCCGGGAGGGGCGGTCGGCTTCGTCGACGGCGTGCTCCGGTTGTCCTGCGGGTCCGTGGGGCGGTTCGACGGGGTGGGCTTCGGGTCCTGCGTCGGCTTCGACGCCTGCGTGGGCAGAGTGCCGTTCCCCGTGGTGGGCGTGGGGGACGGCGTCGGCTCGTCCGTCGGGGAGGGCGTCGGGTCCTCGGACGGGGTCGTGGTCGGCGACGGCTCGCCGGTGGGCGTCGTCGGGTCGGCCGCCTCGTCGGAGGTCCGGACCACGTCGGTGCCGTCGGTGCCGGGCGGCGTGCTCGTCGGATCGCCCTTCGGCTCGTCGGCCGCGCCCGGCCCGCGGGTCTCGGCGGGGTCGGGGAGGAGTTGGTCGGACGGCACCCGGGCCGCCTCGAGCGCCGACGGGACGCTGGGTCGCTCGGGCAGCCCGGTCGGCCACACCCCGATGACGATGACGGCCGCCATGATGCCCCCGACCGCTGCCGCGCCGCCCCACCAGGCGGTCTCCCAGCTCGCCAGGCCGCGCCGGCGGCGGCGCGCGAGGTCGTCGGGCAGGTGGCTGCGCAGGGCCGCGATGCTGTTGGCGGGGGCGAGGAGGAACCCGATGCCCTGGAGGCACAGGAGCGCCCCCACGGCCACGGCGGAGACCGTGCCCTGGGCGATCGCCACCCCGCCCACCGTGACGGCCACCAGCCCCACGACGAGCTCCGTGAGGTTCGCGCGCAGCGCGTAGGCGGCGCTGAGCTCACCCCGCTGCTTCGGGGTGCGCAGGAATACGCCCTCGCGGGCGAACAGGCCGCGCACCGACGCCGACGCGACCACCCAGCCGAGCGCCACCCACAGGCCGAACGCGCCGAGGGCGTCCCGCCATCGCGCCCCGGAGCTGCGGCGGGTGAGGACGACGGCCCGGCTGAGGCCGAGGAGCACCAGCACCACGGTGCAGAGCACGAGCACGTCGGACAGCCGGCGCACCACGGTGCCCGTCCCGAGGACGGCGTCGGCCGCGCCGAGGAGCAGGAACCCGGTGAAGATCACCGAGGCGACGTCGCCGAACCACTGGAGGCCGCCCACCAGGTAGGCCCAGCGCTGGGCGAGGGTGAGACGGTTGGCGGCGGTGGGGCGGCCGGGCAGCAGCGAGCGCCAGTGCATGCGCAGGATCTGGATTCCGCCGAAGCACCAGCGGAAGCGCTGGCGCTTGAGGGCCTCGAACGTGAGCGGCATGACGCCGCGGCCGTACGAGCGGTCGACGTGCATGCCCCGGCCGCCGGCGCGCAGCAGGCGCAGCGAGAGCTCCGCGTCCTCGGTGATGCACCACTCGTCCCAGCCGCCCTGGCCCTCGAGCGCGGCGCGCCGGATGAGGCCCATGGTGCCGCCGAAGATCGCGCCGTTGCGCTCGTTGCGGGAGGCCTGCGAGACGTCGAAGAAGTAGCTGTAGGAGTAGTACAGGCGCCGGAAGTAGGCGGAGACGTCCCAGTCGCGGTAGTCCTGCGGGGTCTGCAGGAAGCTCAGCTCGGGGTCGGCGAACATCGGCGCGCAGTCGGCGAGGAAGTCCGGCTCCACCAGGTAGTCGGCGTCGATGATGCCGATGATCTCGGCCCGCGGGTCCATGTACCGCAGGGCCAGGTTCAGGGCGCCGCTCTTGAAGCCCTCGAGGTTCTCGACGTGCAGGAACTTCAGGCGGTCGTGCGTGGCGCAGAACGCCTCGACGGGGCGCCAGAGGGACTCGTCGGTGGTGTTGTTGTCGATGACGAGGATCTCGTAGGCGTCGTAGCGCTGGCGCAGCAGCTGTCGGAGGGTCGCCACGACCATGTCCGGCGGCTCGTCGTGGGTCGGCACGTGCAGGCTGACGAACGGCCGCGCGGACCCGGTGGCGGTGTGCCGCGGGTCGACCGACGCCGGCCACTGGCGGCGCGTGAGCACGTCGACGAACTCCCACAGGTGGCCCAGGCCGATGAGGGCGACGAAGGCCTCGACGAGCCAGAGCAGCCCGCTCGCGACCGCGGCCCCCGGCGCGAGCGACGCGGTGACCGTCCAGAGACCCGTGTAGGCGAGGAACGTCACGGAGGCGAGCACGCTGAGCGCCCAGGCGGTCAGCCCGCGCACCGCCCACGACCTGCCGGCCGGCCACCACGCGAGGACGGAGCCGCCGACGACGGCGGCGGCCACCCCGGCGCGCGCGGGCGGGGCGTCCAGGAGGGTGGCCAGCACCCCGGCGGCCAGGGCGAGCCCGAGGGCGACCGCGAGGACCGTGGCCGCCGGGCGGGGCTCGGCGTGCCGGCGACGGCGGCGTCGGCCGGTGACGAGCACCAGCGCGGTGGCGGGCAGCAGGAGGGCGACGGTGACCACGAGGATCAGCCCGAGGAGCGAGAGCACCGCGACAGAGTAGTGGACCGTACGGCGGCGCCCGGCCGTGTCCGCCACCTCCGACGACCGCCGCCCCGGTAGTGTCCACAGCGGCACCGTGCGTCGCGCCCGCGCGTCGTACCCGGAACGAGGAATGGGCCCGATGACCCGGCACAGCCGCCACACGCGCATCCTGGAGCTCGCCGCCGAGCGGGGCGAGGTCACCGTCGACGAGCTGGTCGCGGAGCTCGACACGTCGCCCGCGACGGTCCGCCGCGACCTCGTGGAGCTGGCCAGCCAGCAGCTGGTCACCCGCACCCGCGGAGGGGCGCGCACCACGGCGGTCGCCTACGACCTGCCCCTGCGCTACAAGACCGCGCGCCGGGCCGACGAGAAGCACCGGATCGCCGCGCACGCCGTGTCGCTGCTGCGGCCGGGCGACGTCGTCGGGCTCAACGGCGGCACCACGACGACGATGGTGGCCGAGGGCATCGCCACGGACCCCGACCTGCAGGGGCTGCGCGACGGCGAGCGCCTCACGGTCGTGACGAACGCGGTGAACATCGCCCACGACCTCACGGTCCGCTCGCACGTGCGCATCATCGTCACGGGCGGCACGGCGCGGACTCGCTCCTACGAGCTGGTGGGGCCCCTCGCGGTGCACACGCTCACCCAGGTGACGATCGACGTCGCCTTCCTCGGGGTGGACGCGCTCGACGCCGAGCACGGCGGCATGGCCTTCCACGAGGGGGAGGCGGAGATCAGCCGCCTCATGGGCCGCGCCGCCCGGCGCACGGTCGTCGTCGCGGACTCGACCAAGCTCGGCGAGCGCGCCCTGGCCCCGTTCGCCGACCCGGCCGCGATCAGCCTCGTCGTCACGACGACGGAGGCGGACCCGGAGCAGGTCGCCGCGCTCCGGGACGCAGGCATCGAGGTGGCCGTCGTCTGACGGCCGTCGTCGGCCTGCCCGCCGTCGTCAGTCGGCGCCGCCGCCGAGCAGGCGCAGCAGCCGCGCCACCTCGTCGGCGACGGCGTCGCGGGCCGGGCCCACGTACTTCCGTGGGTCGACCAGGCGCTCGTCGGCGTCCAGGCGCTCGCGCACCGCGCGGGTGAACACGCCGTTGAGGTGCGTGGAGACGTTGATCTTGGTCATCCCGGCGCGCACGGCGCGCACCAGCTCGTCGTCGGGGACTCCGGAGGAGCCGTGCAGCACCAGCGGCACGTCGACGGCCTCGCGGAGCCGGGCGATCCGGTCGAGGTCGAGCGCGGCGGTGCGGTCGGTCATCGCGTGCGACGACCCGACGGCGACGGCGAGCGCGTCCACGCCGGTGTCGGCGACGAACGCCGCGGCCTCACCCGGGTCGGTGCGCACCCCGGGGGCGTGCACGCCGTCCTTGCCGCCGACCTCGCCGAGCTCGGCCTCCACGAACACGCCCGCGGCGTGCGCGGCGCGCACCACCTCGGCCGTGGACGCGACGTTGTCGTCGTAGGACAGGGCGGACCCGTCGTACATCACCGACGAGAAACCGAGGTCGATCGCCTCGGCCACCAGGTCGCGGTCGTCCGCGTGGTCGAGGTGCACGGACACGGGGGCGTCCGTGGCGCGGGCGAGGGCGAGGCACGCCGACCCCACGGGCGCGAGCGACCCGTGGTAGCGGACGGCGTTCTGGCTCACCTGCAGGACGACGCCCGTGCCGACGCGCTCCGCGGCGGTCACGAACGCCTCGGCGTGCTCGAGCTGGACGACGTTGAACGCGCCCACCCCCCGGCCGGCGCCGCGGGCGGGGGACAGGAGGACGTCGGTGGTGACGAGGGGCACGGGTTTCTCGTTTCGGGGTCGGAGGTCGGAGGGCGGGTGTCGGGTGTGGGGGACGCGGCGCGGTCAGGAGACGGCGACCCGCGCGCGGAGCGTCGCGACGTCCGCGGGGTCGACGTCGCCCGCGACGGGCCGCAGCACGGCGGCGGCGGACACGGCGACGGCGAGCGCGAGCCGGTCGGCCCACGGCGTCGCCGGGCCGGGCCCGGCGAGGGCGACCGCCAGCGC
>NZ_JBHWYY010000074.1:0-19719 GCF_042728595.1 Isoptericola sp. NPDC060185
GCTCGCCCTGCGCGAGCGGCGGGCCTCCGGCGTTCCCGGGGCAGGCCGGGCGGGCGTGGCGTCTCGATCGAGTCCGGCGGCGTCCGGGTCGGCTCGCGCCGGGATGGCGGTTGTTGCGACCGGCATGACCACGAACCCGATCGACACGGCGGCCGCGCCGGACGCGGCCCGCCTCACCACCACGGGCACGACGGCGCCCACGCCGGCGCCCGCGCCGCGCCCCCTGACCCCACGCCGCGCAGCCCTCGCGCTCGCGACGATGTTCCTCGGCAGCTTCTCGCTCGTGACGGCGGAGTTCCTGCCGCCCGGCGTGCTGACGCCCGTGGCGCAGGACCTGGGCGTCTCGGAGGGCGTCGTGGGGCTGTCGGTGAGCGTCACCGCCCTCACGGCCCTCGCCACCGCGCTGGGCCTGGGCGCCCTGTTCCCGCGCACCGACCGCCGCACCCTGCTGGTGGTGCTGGCCCTGGGCGCGGTGGTGTCCAACGTGCTGGTCGCCGTCGCGCCGAGCATCGGGGTGCTCATGGCGGCCCGGCTGCTGCTGGGCGCGGCGCTCGGCGGCTACTGGTCGATGTCGCTGGTCATCGCCACGCAGCTCGTCCCGGCGGACCGGGTGGGCAGGGCGATGATGATCGTGAACGCGGGGACGACGGTCGCGACCGTGGCCGGGGTGCCGCTCGGCGTGATCCTCAGCGCGGCCGCCGGCTGGCGGGTCGTCTTCGTCGCGGCCGCGGTGGTCACCGTGGTCACGGCGGTCGCCATGCGGGCCGCGCTGCCGCCGGTCGCGCCCACGCCGGGCATCGGCTGGGCCGCCACGGGCCGTGCGCTGCGGTCCCCGGGCGTCGCGCTGGGCCTGGTGAGCATCGTGGCCGTCATCGGCGGGCACTTCGTCGGCTTCACGTACGTGCGCCCGGCGCTGTCCCTGCTGCCGGGGGCGGACGTCGGCACGATCGCCGTGCTGCTCGCCCTGTTCGGCGCGGGCGGCCTGGTCGGCAACTTCGCGATCGGCGCGATCGTGGACCGGCACCTGGCGGTGCTGCTGCTCGCCGTGCCCGCGGTGATCGGCGTGAGCGTGGCCGCGGTGGGGCTGGCGGCGGCGTTCCCGGTGCTCGCCTACCCGGCGGTGATCCTGTGGGGCGCGGCGTTCGGCGGCGTGCTCAACGTGGTGCAGGTGTGGATCACGCGGATCATGCCGGGGCAGGTCGAGGCGGGCAGCGGCCTCGTCGTGGCGGCCTTCCAGACGGCGATCATCCTCGGCTCGGCCGTGGGCGGCCTGGGCGTGGACTCGGTCGGGGTGGGCTGGACCTATCTGGTCGCGGCCGTGGTCGCGGTGGCCGGCGGGGTGCTGGTACGCAGCACGCTCCCGCGGCGCCACTCGGACGGCGTCGCGCCCGTGTGACGACGGAAGGCGCGGCCGAACGCCGTGTCCGAGCCGTAGCCCAGGCGGCGGGCGATCGCCGCGACCGACAGGTCGCCCGCCGCCAGCAGGCAGCGCGCGTGCGCGACCCGCACCTGCGCGAGGTAGCGGCCGGGCGTCTGGCCCGTGGCGTCGCGGAACCGGGCGGCGAATCCGGACCGCGACGCCAGCGCCACGCGTGCCAGGTCGTCCACGGTCCACTCCCGCCCCGGGTCGGCGTGGATGGCCGCGACGGCGCCGGCCAGGCCCGGGTCCTCTCGCTGCATCAGCCAGCGCGCCGGCGCGCAGCCGCGGGCGTACCAGGCGCTGATCGCGAGCGACGCGACGAGCGTGACGACGCGGTCGCCGAGCACGCTGCGGGGCGCGCGGTACGACTCCACGAGGTCGCGCAGCATCGCGGCGGCCGTCGGCTCCGTCTGCGGCAGCTCGGTGAGGAGCACGTGCTCGGGCAGCACGCCGCGGCCGGTGTCCGCGCCGACGGGCGCGACCTGCACGCACTCCACGACGGCTTCCGACAGCGCGTGCACCTCGAACCGCGGCCCGTGCGGCAGGAAGAGGAAGTCACCCGGGGCGAGGTCCGCCACGTCGCCCACGCCCCGCACCCGCACCAGGCCCTCGGTGACCAGCAGCAGGGCGCCCGCGCCCGTCGCGTGCTCGGCCCAGCCGCCCGCGTCCAGCGCGTGCCGCGAGCGCGCGACGAACCGCCACTGCAGCCCCGCGAGCACCCGGTCGAGCTCGTCGGCCGCCGCGGAGGCGGACGTGACGCCCGGCGCACCGCACGCGGCAGCGTCCGACCCCACGCCGTCGAGCGTCGTCACAGGTCGCCCGTGCTCTCCAGGCGCTTCATCGCCACCCAGCCGATCGGGACGCGTGCCCAGTAGGTGACGACGCGGTAGAGCATGGTGACGGAGAACGCCAGGGACGCGGGGATGCCGGCCGCCGTGAGGCCCGCGATGAGCGCGCCCTCGACGCCGCCCAGGCCACCGGGGGTGGGCACCATCGCGCCGACGGAGTTGCCGACCAGGTAGATCACGGCCACGTCGATGAGGTTGAGCTCCTGCCCGAAGGCGGCGAGCGCGGCGTCGAACGCGAGCACGTACCCCAGCGTCATGATGACGTTGCCGCCGAGGCCCAGAGCGAGGCGGGTGGGCTGGCCGATCATCTGCGACAGCCGCGGCCACACCTGCTCCAGCGTGGGGCGGGCCTTCTCCCACGCCCACCGCCGCACGGACGGGACCAGCAGGGTCGCCACGACCGCCACCCCCACGCCCGCGATGGCGAGCAGCACGGTGGTCGAGGGCAGGTCGATGAGGCCGCCGGATCCGGTGGACACGGACAGCACGACGAGCAGCAGCACCGTGACGACGAACTGCGACAGCTGCACCAGCGCCACCGTCGCGACCGCCATCGGGGTGGCCACGCCGCGCCGGGTGAGCATCCGCAGGTTGAGGGCGGCCGGCCCGATGCCGGCGGGGGCCGCGAGCGACACGAACGACCCGGCCATCTGCGTGAGCGTCGCGCGCCACAGCGGCAGCTTCTCGGGCGAGAACGCGCTGAACGTGAGCGCGGCGCCGAACCACGTGATCGCCCCGAACGCGAAGGACGCCGCCACCCACCAGGGGTTCGCCTCGGTGATCGCGGAGGCGATCTCCTCGAAGTTCATCGTCGTGACGATCACCGTGACGGCGACGATCGTCAGCGTCAGCATGATGATCGTGCGGGCGCCGAACCGGGTGATGTTCTGGGGCTGGACGTCGGCCTGCGGCAGGCGCTCCACGAGGGCCTCGCGCAGCTCGTCCAGCAGGCCCTTGGCCTTGCGGACCTCCTCGCGCGTGGGGCTCGGCAGCGCGACGGACTGCAGCAGCGGGCCGATCGCGGCGATCTCCTTGTCGGGCAGCGCGCGGACGGCGGACGCGAGCGCCCGCCGCGCGCCCACGCGCAGCGCCAGCAGGGCGAGCATCTGCGTGAGGTCGAGCCGGCGCGACAGCGTGCCCGACGCGATCTCGCCCTGCTCCCAGCCGGTCAGCCAGACGTGCGGCGCGCCGCGCTCGTCGTGGTGCACCAGCACCACGTCGAGCGTCAGGGAGTGGTGCGTGAGGCCGGCGTCGTGGGCCCGGCGCAGCTGCTCCCAGGCCTCCGCGAGGACGGCGTCCCCGCGCGCGCCCTCGAGGTCGTCGGCCGCGACGTCGCGCAGGGAGACGGCGCCGCGCGCGTGCTCCTGCACCAGCACCACGGAGTCGTCGGCGACGCCGATGCCCTCCAGCCGCTGGGTGCGCACCCCGGCCGCGGTGGCCGCGTACGCGAGGAGGGCGGTGCGCTCGGCCGCGGCGCGCAGCGAGATGGAGGCACGGCCCTCGAGGCCACGCAGCCGCAGCGCGCGCCACAGCCGCTGCACGGTGGTCATGACCTGGCGGTCGCCGTCGAGCACGACGACGTCGCGGCGGGGCGCGCCGTCGTCGGTGAGCAGCGCGTACACGCGGTTGTCGCCCGCCCGGGTGAGCGCGACGGCCGCGGCGTCCGCCGTCGTCGGCGGGGCGGGGAGGGCCTGGCCCTCGTCCGGCGGTTCCTCCACGACGTCCCCGTCGGCGTCGTACGCGGCCACGGGGTCCTCGGGCGGGGCGGGCACCTCGCCGGGGGCGTCGTCGTCGACGACGACGGACACGTCGCGCACCCGGACCAGCGCCGTCGGGTGGAACCCCGCGCGCCGCACCGCGGCGACGAGGTCGGCCCCGTAGGCGCGCTCGCTGCGCACGCCGGAGACGTACTGCACGGCCTGCCCGGCGAGGCGGCCGAGCAGCAGGGCGACGATCACTCCCGGCAGCGAGACCTGCCCGGTGATGAGCACGATGGCCAGGGACAGGTAGAGCACGTTCCACGACCAGCGCACCGTGCGGCGGCGGGTGCGCGGGCCGGCGGTGGTGAGCAGGCCGGCGATGGCGGCCACGTACCCGGGGATGGTGAGCTGCCAGGTGCCGTCGCGGAAGACGGACAGCCCGCGCACCAGCTCGTCGCTGCCGAACCGGGAGATCGTGAGCGCCGTGACGACGCCGAGCACGAGGCCCAGGGCTGCCGCGCAGATCGACTCCACCACCTGCCGGCCCAGCCGGCGCCAGCCCAGCTCGATCAGCACGGCGGCGGGCACGAACAGCGTGACGAGGCCCTCGAGGAGCTGGACCGGCACGAACAGGATCCGGGCCAGCAGGGTGCTGAAGTTCTGGACGTCCTCCGTGACGCCCTCGGTGGTCGCGTGCGCCACCACCGACAGGACGAGCACGAGCGCCACACCCAGCGCGCTGACCACCATGCCGAGCATGTCGGAGGGGTGCCGCACCCGGGCCTCGGGCGTGTCGACGACGCGCACGAGGTCGGTCGGCGCGCCGTCGTCGGAGCCGTCGCCGCCCAGCAGCGCCTGCAGCGGACCGGTCGGGGGCGTCGGGTCGGACGCCGGCCCCCGGTGCGACGGGCGATCCCGGTGCGACGGATCCTGGACGGGACCCGCGGTGCTCGCTCCGGACATGCCGGGAAGTCTAGGCGGAGACGGGGACTGTGGCCTGTGACACGAGCCGGAGCGCAGTGGTAGGTTCCCGGACCACGATGCGATACCGGTCCGGGTGTGACCCACGCCCGTGACCACGGCGACACACCGGTGTGCCAGAGACGCCCGCATCGCCACGAGCCCGCGGCCACCCGCCGTGGGCCGGCCTGGACGAAGGGGACCTGAGACCATGAGTGCCATCAGAGGCTCGCGACGGCTGATCACCGGCGCCGCAGGAACGGCAGTGCTGGCGCTGGTGCTGACCGCGTGCGGCGGCGGTTCCGGTGACGGCGGCAGCGGGGACGGCGGCGGTGCCGCCGAGTCGATGATCATCGGTACGACGGACAAGATCACGTCCCTCGACCCGGCCGGCTCGTACGACAACGGCTCGTTCGCCGTGATGAACCAGGTCTACCCGTTCCTCATGAACACGCCGTACGGCAGCCCGGACGTGGAGCCGGACATCGCGGAGTCGGCCGAGTTCACGTCGCCCAAGGAGTACACGGTCAAGCTCAAGCCGGGCCTCAAGTGGGCCAACGGCAACGACCTGACCTCCTCGGACGTCAAGTTCACGTTCGACCGGCAGCTGAAGATCGCGGACGAGAACGGCCCGTCGTCGCTGCTCTACAACCTCGACTCGGTCGAGACCCCGGACGACACGACCGTCGTCTTCAAGCTGAAGAGCGCGAACGACCAGATCTTCCCGCAGATCCTGTCGTCGCCCGTGGGCCCGATCGTCGACGAGGACGTCTTCTCGCCCGACGCGGTCACGGACGACACGACGATCGTGGACGGCAAGGCGTTCGCCGGGCAGTACTCGATCACCGGCTACAAGCTGAACGAGCTGGTCAGCTACGAGAAGTACGACGGCTACCAGGGTGTCCTCGGCGCCGCGAAGACGCCGAAGATCAACGTCAAGTACTTCACGGACGCCTCCAACCTCAAGCTCGAGGTGCAGGACGGCTCGGTCGACGTCGCGTTCCGCTCCCTGTCGCCCACCGACATCGAGGACCTCGGCAAGGACGACAAGGTCCAGGTCGTCACGGGCCCCGGTGGCGAGACGCGCTACATCGTCTTCAACTTCAACACCCAGCCGTACGGCGAGAAGCAGCCCGACGCCGACCCGAAGAAGGCGACCGCGGTGCGCCAGGCCGTGGCCGACCTCATCGACCGCCAGGCGCTGGCCGACCAGGTCTACAAGGGCACCTACACCCCGCTGTACTCCTTCGTGCCCGACGGGCTGACCGGCGCCACGGAGCCGCTCAAGGAGAAGTACGGCGACGGTCAGGGCGGGCCCGACGCGGACAAGGCGAAGCAGACGCTCGCCGACGCCGGCGTCACCACCCCGGTGGAGCTGAACCTGCAGTACTCGAACGACCACTACGGCCCGTCGTCCGGCGACGAGTACGCGCTCATCAAGGACCAGCTCGAGGGCAGCGGCCTGTTCAAGGTCAACCTGCAGACCACGGAGTGGGTGCAGTACTCGAAGGACCGCACCGCCGACGTCTACCCGGCGTACCAGCTCGGCTGGTTCCCGGACTACTCGGACGCCGACAACTACCTCACGCCGTTCTTCCTCAAGGAGAACTTCCTGGGCAACCACTACGTGAACCAGGACGTGGAGGACATGATCCTCGAGCAGGCCGTCACGGCCGACGAGGCGAAGCGCACCGAGCTGCTGGGCAAGATCCAGGACACCGAGGCCGACGACCTGTCGACCGTCCCGTACCTGCAGGGCGCGCAGGTCGCCGTCACCGGCAAGGACGTCACCGGGACCAAGGACACGCTCGACGCGTCGTTCAAGTTCCGCTACGGCGCGCTGGCCAAGGGCTGAGAGACGGACTGAGCTCTTCCCGTGGCCTCACGTAGTACGGCAGGAAGCGCACTGGGACGCTACATCCTGGTGCGCTTCCTGCTCATCATCCCGACCGTGTTCATCCTGGTCACCACGGTCTTCGTGCTCATGCGCGCGACCGGTGACCCCATCACGGCCGCGCTGGGCGGCAAGCTGCCGCCCGACCAGCTCCAGGAGCTGATCCACGCGGCCGGTTACGACCGTCCGATCGTCGCCCAGTACTGGGACTACCTCACCAGCGTCTTCTCCGGCGACTTCGGCACCACCATCAGCGACAACCAGCCGGTGACGCAGGTGCTCACCACGTACGGCGCGGCCACGCTGGAGCTCGCGTTCTACGCGATCGTCGTCGCCCTCGTCCTCGGCGTCCCGTTCGGCATGCTCGCGGGCTACTTCCGCGACCGCCTGCCCGACGCCGTGCTGCGGATCCTCGCGATCCTCGCCTACGCGACGCCGGTGTTCTTCGCGGGTCTGATCCTCAAGCTCGTGTTCTCCGTGTGGCTGGGCTGGTTCCCCGTCGCGGGGCGCGTGTCCACCGACGGCGAGATCTCCATGCAGCTCGCCGGGGCGGACTCCGGGTTCATGCTGATCGACGCCTTCAAGACCGGGGACCCGGCCGTCGTGCTCGACGTGCTGTCGCACGCGTTCCTGCCCGCGCTCGCGCTCGGCCTGCTCACGGCCGGCGTGTTCCTGCGGCTGGTGCGCACCAACATGATCGGCACGCTCGGCGCGGGGTACGTCGACGCGGCGCGCTCGCGCGGCGTCAAGGAGAGCCGCCTGGTGCGCAAGCACGCCTGGCGACCGGCGCTCATCCCGATCATCACCGTGGCCGGCATGCAGGTCGCGATGCTCCTGGTGGGCGCGGTGCTCACCGAGACGACGTTCGAGTGGCGGGGGCTGGGCTTCCAGCTGTCGGAGTACCTGCAGGCGCGCGACTTCGTGGCCGTGCAGGGGATCGTCGTGCTGATGGCCGTCGTGGTGGCGGTGACGAACTTCCTCGTCGACATCATCGCGGCGCTGGTCGACCCGAGGGTGAGGTACTGATGACCGCGGGAGAGATCACCAGCGTCGGCACGGCCGGCGCGGCCCCCGAGCACCTCGGCGGCAGGGGCGCGTGGTTCCGCAGGCTGCCCGTCGTGCGGCAGGTGCGCCAGAGCGTCGGCCTCCAGCGGGGCATGCTCGTCGCGGGCATCGTGCTCACCGGCGTGTTCGTGCTGGTCGCGGTCCTCGCGCCGCTGCTGGCGCCGTTCGGCTGGTCGCAGCTGCGCGACCTCGACGGCGCGTTCGGCGCCCAGATGCCGCCCAGCGCCGAGCACTGGTTCGGCACCACCGTGGGTGGGTACGACGTGCTGTCCCGCGTGGTGTGGGGCGCCCGCACGGCGCTCCTGGTCGTGCTGGTCGCCGTGCTGTCCTCGATCGTCGTGGGCGTGCTGCTGGGCCTCGTGTCCGGCTACTTCGGGGGCTGGCTCGACCGCGTGCTCGTGGTCGTGGCGGACGCGATCTACGCGTTCCCGTCCCTGCTGCTCGCGATCCTGCTGGCGATCGTCATCTCGGGCGGCAAGTCGGACATGTGGGGCGGCATCCTCGCCGCCGCGCTGTCGATCACCGTGGTGTTCGTGCCGCAGTACTTCCGGGTGGTGCGTGCCGAGGTGGTGCGTATCAAGGCGGAGGCGTTCGTCGACTCGGCGCGCGTGCTCGGCACGGGGCACTGGCGGATCATGACGCGCCACGTGCTGCGCAACTCCACGCGCACGCTGCCGCTGATCGTCACGCTCAACGCGTCCGAGGCGATCCTCACGCTGGCGGGCCTCGGCTTCCTCGGCTTCGGCATCGAACCGACGGCGGCCGCCGAGTGGGGCTACGACCTGCAGCGCGCGGTCGCCGACGTCACCTCCGGCATCTGGTGGACCGCGCTGTTCCCGGGCCTCGCCATCGTGCTCGCCGCCATGGGCATGACCCTCATGGGCGAGTCGCTCAACGACCTGGCCGACCCGCGGCTGCGGACGCGCGCCCGCGCCGGGCAGGTGTCCGGCGCCGTCGCCGCGACGTCGGTGGAGGCGGACCCGTCGGACCCGGAGACCCCGGCGTCGGCGGAACGCCCGGAGGACAACCCGAAGGGAGACGACGCATGAGCGCCGAAGCGACCAAGGTCGCCGTCGCGTCGAACGGCGCCGTGGCGACGATCACCGACCTCGCGGTCTCGTTCGCCACCGACGCCGGCCCGGTGCGGGCCGTCGACGGCGTCAGCCTCGACGTCCAGCCCGGGGAGGTGCTCGCCGTCGTCGGCGAGTCGGGCTCCGGCAAGACCGTCACGGCCAAGACCATCCTCGGCCTGCTGCCGGAGACGGCGACCACCCGCGGCGCCGTCGTCCTCACGGGGCGCGACGGCACGACGACGGACGTCGTCAACGTCTCCGCGGCGAAGCTGCGCCAGGTGCGCGGGCGCGACGTCGCGATGGTGTTCCAGGAGCCGTCCAGCGTGCTCAACCCCGTGTACACGGTGGGCTGGCAGATCGCGGAGGGCATCCGCGCGCACGGCGACGTGTCGAAGAAGGAGGCGCGGCGCCGGGCGATCGAGGTGCTCGGCACGGTCGGCATCCCCGACCCCGAGCACCGCGTGGACCACTACCCGCACCAGTTCTCGGGCGGGCAGAAGCAGCGCATCGTCATCGCGATGGCGCTGGTGCTGGGGCCGAACCTCATCGTCGCCGACGAGCCCACGACGGCGCTCGACGTCACCGTGCAGGCCGAGATCCTCGACCTGCTGCGCCACCTGCGCGACGAGACGGGCACCGCCATCGTGCTCATCACGCACAACATGGGCGTGGTGGCCGACCTGGCCGACCGCGTCGCCGTGATGTACCAGGGCAAGGTCGTGGAGCAGGCGCCCGTCGACGACCTGTTCGCCGACCCGCAGGCCGAGTACACGAAGGCCCTGCTCAAGGCCGTGCCGCGCGTGGGCGAGGGCACCGCCCGTGCCGTGGAGCGCGCGGCCGACCGCCCCGACGGCTGGGCGGGGTCGGAGCCCGTGGTGCGCGCGGAGGGCCTCACCATCACCTACCCGGGCCGGTTCCGGCAGCCGGCGTTCACCGCGGTGGACGACGTCTCGCTCACCATCCGCCCCGGCGAGGTGCTGGGCCTCGTGGGGGAGTCCGGCTCCGGCAAGACGACGATCGCCCGCGCCATGGCCGGCCTCACGCCCGTCAGCGGCGGGTCGCTGCGGGTGCTCGGCACGGAGATGCTCGGCGCCCGCGGTCGCGACCTCAAGGCGATGCGGCCCCGGCTGGGCTTCGTCTTCCAGGACCCGGCCACGTCGTTCAACCCGCTGCTGACCATCGCCGAGTGCGTGGCCGAGCCCCTGGTCGTGCACGGCCGGGCCCGCACCCCGGAGGCGGCGCGCGCCCGCGTGGACGAGCTGCTCGAGGCGGTGCAGCTGCCCCGCAGCTACGGCGACCGCTACCCGCACGAGCTGTCCGGCGGGCAGCGGCAGCGCGCGTCCCTGGCCCGCGGCCTGGCCCTGGACCCGGAGCTGCTCATCGCGGACGAGCCGACGTCGGCGCTCGACGTGTCGGTGCAGGCGCGCGTGCTGGAGCTCTTCGCCGAGCTGCAGAAGGAGCTGGGCTTCGCCTGCCTGTTCGTGTCGCACGACCTCGCCGTCGTCGACCTCCTCGCCGACCGGATCGCGGTGCTGTACCGCGGCCACCTCGTCGAGGAGGGGACGGGCGAGCAGGTGCTCGGCAGCCCGCGCGAGGACTACACCAAGCAGCTCCTGGCGTCGCTGCCCATCCCGGACCCGGCCGCGCAGGCCGAGCACCGGGCCGGGCTGCACGCCCTGACGGAAGGCTGACCCGCGTGGAGATCCTGTTCCTCGTGGTCCCGGCGGTCATGGCCGTGTTCGGGCTGTGGACGATCGTGGGAGCGGTGCGCGCCATCGCGGGCGTGCGCGGGCTCGAGAGGTCGGGCCAGGAGACGCAGGGCCGCGTGCTGCGCAGCCATCTGCAGCACTCCACGAGCGGCTCCGGGGAGAACCGGACCGTGACGAGCCGGCTCGTGGAGACCATCGAGTTCCCCACGCTCGACGGGCGCCGGATCCGCGCGGTGCCGACCTACTCCGACGTCGGCATGCTGGACCGGTCGGAGAGCGACGTGCGCGTCGTCTACGACCCCTCGCGGCCCGAGCGGTTCATCGCGCCCCAGGGCGCCCGCATGGGGACCGGACGGTACGTGGGGCGGATCGTCTTCGCGCTGTTCTTCCTCGGCTTCGTCGCGTTCTTCGTGACCGTCTCCCAGGGCATGATGTCCGGCTTCGGGGGCTTCCCCTCGCCGCCCGGCTTCTGACGGTCGTCGTCGTCGTCCCCGGCCCCGGTCCCGGCACCGGCCGCGCGGGACCGGAGGCCGACGGCGACGCCGGCCGCGACCAGCAGCGCCCCCGCGACGTCGGCGGCGCCCACGTGCCCGATCCCGAGGGCGACGGTCGTGAGCAGCGCGCCGACGGGGACCAGGCCGGCGAACAGGCCGGCGCGGTCGGGGCCGAGGCGGCCCAGCGCGTCGTACCAGAGGAAGAACGCGGCCGCCGTGACCACGGCGCCGAGGTAGGCGAAGGCCGCCGCCTCGCCGAGCGTGGGGAGGCGCAGGGCGGCGGTGCCGTCGAGCGCGAGGCCGGCCACGAGCAGCAGCGGCACGGCCAGGACGGCGGGGTAGGCGGCGACGCGCAGCGGCCCGAGCCGCGGCAGCAGCGGCACGGCGAGCAGCGAGAACGCCACCTCGCCCGCGAGGGCACCCAGCGACAGGAGCAGGCCCGCGAGGCTGCCCGATCCGAGCCCGGCGGCGACGGCCGTGCCGAGCGCCACCACAACGGCGGCCGCCACGGTCCGCGGGGCGGGCCGCCTGCGCTCCAGCAGGGGGCCGACGAGCGCGAGGACGAGCGGCACGCCCCCGACGACGGCGCCGATCATGGCCGGCCCGGCGTGCCGGGTCGCCTCGACGAGGAAGACGTTGAACCCGGCCAGGCCCGTCACGGCGAGCGCGACCAGGAGCAGGACGTCGCGCCCCGTCAGGCGCACCCGCGGCAGGCGGCGGTGGCGCACGACGGCGAGCAGGATCGCCGCGGCGAGGGCGTAGCGCAGGGCCTGCCCGGTGAGCACCGGGTAGTCGGCGACGGTGGCCGTGACCGCCGTCGACGTGCCGACCAGCAGCATCGCGGCGGCGGCTCCGGCGGCGGCGCGGGCGGCGGCGCTCACGCGGCGGCCGCCGGGGCGTCCGCGGCGGTGTCCTGCGCGGGGGCGAGCACCTTGCGGGTGACGCGCTCGGCGAGCGCAGCCACGAGAGTCCGAGGGCGGCGCGGCGTGAGGTGCGCGGTCAGGGCGTTGCCGAGGCCGGGGGCGGCGTACCCGCGGTCGCGGTCCAGCGCGCGCAGGGCGGCGCGCACCACGGGCGGCGGGGTGGTCATGGCGCCGGTGACGGCGGCCCGCCGGGTGCCGATGGCGTCGAAGAAGCCGGTCTCGACGGGGCCGGGGCACAGGGTCAGGACGCGGACGCCGCGGCCGCGGTACTCCTGCCGCAGCGCCAGGCCGAAGCTCAGCACGAACGCCTTCGCCGCGCCGTAGACGGCGAAGTATGGGGACGGCTGGAAGGCGGCGTTCGAGGCGACGTTGACGACGGCGCCGCCGCCCCGGGCGAGCATGCCCGGCAGCAGCGCGTGGGTGAGGTCGACGAGCGCGACGACGTTCACCATGAGCTGGTCGTGGTCGCGCGGCCCGTCGATGTCCTCGAACCGGCCGCAGGTGCCGAACCCGGCGTTGTTGACGAGCAGGTCGACGTCGAGGCCGCGGTCGGCCAGGTCGCCCGCGACGTGGCGTCCGGCGTCCGGCGCGGCGAGGTCCTGGACCAGCACGTGGGCGGCGACGCCGTGCGCGGCCCGCAGGCGCTCGGCGAGCGCGGCGAGACGGTCGACGGACCGGGCCACCAGGACGACGTCGTGGCCGCGGGCCGCGAGCTGCTCGGCGAACTCCGCGCCGAGCCCGGACGAGGCTCCCGTGATCAGGGCGGTGGTGGGCACGATCTGCTCCTTTGGTCGACGACAACTGAGTGTGAGCGTAGCGGTTAGATGCTGATATGCAACAGTGCTGACGCAGATAATGAGATTGTTGCATCGACCCGGTACCGTGTGCAGGGTCGGGCGGGATGCGCGACGGCACGGCAGAACCAGGGGAGGCGCGATGGGCGGGACGGCAGCCAGGCCGCTGCGGGCGGACGCGGAGCGCAGCGTGCGCGCGATCCTCGAGGCGGCGGAGCGGGTGCTCGTGGACGACCCGGCCGCGTCGCTGGAGCAGATCGCCGCGGCTGCGGGGGTGGCCCGCACCACCGTGCACCGCCGGTTCGCCAGCCGGCAGGCGCTGATCGAGGCGCTGACGGCGTCGGCGGTCCAGCAGCTCGCGCAGGCGGTGGACGACGGCCGCCCGGACACGGCGCCACCGCTCGTGGCGATGCACCGGATCACCGCCAACGTGCTGCAGGTCAAGAGCGCGTGGGCGTTCGCCCTCGGGCTCCCGGCGGACCCGGGCGGCGAGGCCGCGGCCCTCCAGCAGGACGTCGACCGCCGGTGCGTCGCCGTGCTCGAGCGGGCCCGCGCGGACGGCGTCGTCGACTCCGGCGCCGACCTCGACTGGGTGCGCCGCGTCTACTACGCGCTGATCGGGGAGTCGCTGCGGGAGGTCGCGGCGGGCGCCGACCCCGACGCCCTGGCCGCTCGCATCGTCGACACCCTGCTGCGCGGCGCCGGGCCGCGGGGCTGAGCCGGCCTACGACGACGCAGGCGCGGCGTCCGCCCCGAGTGTCGCGACGTCTCGATCGCTGACGGAGGCGCTCGTCGACCGCGCGGCAGCGATCTCGGCGCGGTGTTCCACGACCCAGTCGGCAAGGGCTGAGAGAGGGACGAGCAGGGACCGTCCGAGCGGGGTGAGTCGGTACTCGACGCTGGGCGGCGTGGTGGGGAACACCTCGCGATGGACCAGGCCGTCGGTCTCCAGGCCGCGGAGCGTGCGGGTCAGCATGCGTTGGCTGATGGTCGCGATGGCGCGGTGGAGCTCGTTGAACCGATACGGGCGCTTGCCCAGCAGCACGACGACCAGGACCGACCACTTGTCGCCGACCCGGCGCAGCACCTCGGTGACCGGGCACTGGTCGTACTCCTCGGCCGGCACCGGGTCGGGCAGGAGGGCGCTCACCATCGAGGGCACATCCGTGTGCGTACCGGACGTCACACTGCCTCCTTGTGCGGCCGAGGACGGTTACTGACCATGGTGGTGCAGACAAAGAGTAACTACCCGGGAGCCGCTCATGCCCGTCCAGGAATCGTCCTCGCGCCGGCCGCGCGTCGTCGTCATCAGCGGTGGTACCGACGGGATGGGGCGCGCCCTGGCCCTCGCCCGCGCCGCACGCGGCGACCAGGTCGTCGCGCTCGGCAGCAATCCCGACAAGGGGCGGCGGCTGGTCGCCGAGGCGGACGGGATCGGGGGCGGCGGTCGGGTGCAGTTCCTCCGGGCCGACCTGTCCGGCGTCGCGGCCACCCGGCGGGCGATCCGCGAGATCGCCGCCCGCCACGAGGTCGTCGATGCGCTGTGCCTCTTCGCCAACCGGCAGTCCCCCGACCGCACGACGACGCCCGAAGGCCTCGAACGCACCTTCGCGCTCTACTACCTCAGCCGTTACCTGCTCGGCCATGAGCTCTCGCCGCTGCTGCGCCGGAGCGCGAGTCCGGTGATCGTCAACGTCGCCGGTGTCGGCATCACCCGTGGTGCGGTCCACTGGGACGACCTCCAGCTCGAGCGCGGATACAGCACGATCACGGCTCAGCTCCAGGCCGGCCGTGCCAACGACCTGCTCGGTGTC
Organism: Isoptericola sp. NPDC060185; assembly: GCF_042728595.1. Lineage (NCBI taxonomy): Bacteria > Bacillati > Actinomycetota > Actinomycetes > Micrococcales > Promicromonosporaceae > Isoptericola > Isoptericola sp. NPDC060185. Next base: position 14,695 of record NZ_JBHWYY010000074.1, read on the forward strand.
GCGTACGCCGCTCAGGCGGACAACCCCGTGCGATACGTCCTGTACCACCCCGGCTTCACGAGGAGCGGTGACCTCAGCCCGTTGCCGGCTGCGGCCCGCCTCGCCATCCGGGTAGCCGGGACGTTCGCCGCGCGTTCCGTCGACCGGTCGGTCGCGCCCGTCCACGGGTTCATCGACCGTCCGCCGCAGGTACCGCTCACGGCGATCGACCGCGGCACCACGCTCCCGCTCACGCTGCGCACGCTCGACCCGGCGGACGCCGAGCGGCTGGCCGAGGTGACCGAGTCGCTGCTCGACGCGCTTCCCGCAGGCTCCTAGACGGTCCCCGCCTCGGGGGCGAGGGGCGGGGTCCGGCCTTGCAGGAGTCGCTCGACGGCGCCCAGCGGGCCGAGGATCGGGAGGCGGGCGAGGGTGTTGCGGAGGCGGATGCCGCCACGGGTCTGCGGGACCATGAGGCGCACGTTCGGGCTGATCCGCTGCCTGCGCCGGACGAGGGCGCGGTGGATCGCCTCGTAACGTGCGAAGGCGGCCCGGGGGTCGCCCTCGGCCCGTGCCAGCTCTCCGGCGAGGCGGAAGGCGCCGACGAGCGCGAGCTCCGCCCCTGCGCCGGAGGCCGGTGAGGCGCACCAGGCGGCGTCACCGACCAGGACGACGCGGCCGTTCGACCAGGAGTCCATCTGCACCTGGGCGAGCGCGTCGAGGTACAGGTGCGGGTCCGCGAGCGCGGTGTCGAGCAGGCGCGGCACGCACCAACCGGTCTCGTCCGCGAACGCCTCGCGCAGCATGCGCCGGTGCTGGTCGGGGTCGCGGTGGTCGTGGCCGAGCGGCCTGGAGCGGAAGGCGAGGTAGGCCTTGGCCTGGGCGTGATGGCCGGAGCGGTAGAGCCCGGCCATCCTGCCGGGCGTGTTGTACATGGTCACGGCGCGGTCGGCCCCGAGCGCGGCGTCGGCGTCGGCGAAGGCGAAGTAGCCGCCCTTGAAGCGGACGAACCTCTCCTCGGGGCCGAAGGCGAGGCGGCGGACGGTGGAGTGCATACCGTCGGCGCCGACGACGAGGTCGAACCGTTCGTCGGGCGCGTGCTCGAAGCCGACGGTCACGCCGCCGTCGTCCTGGCGCAACGCTCGGACGCCGTCGCCGAAGCGGCGGTCGGCCGTGGACCGATCGTGCAGCAGGGCGACCAGGTCGCCGCGCATGATCTCGGTCGCGCCGGGCTCGGCGACGGGGACACGTGCGGTCGTGCGCCCTGCGGCGTCGACGAACTGCATGGCGCGGACGTCGGTCGCGGACGCGCGCACCAGGTCGAGCAGGCCCATGCGGGCGACCGCCTCGACGGCCTGCCCGCGCACGTCGACGCCGTTGCCCCCGGGCCGGGGCGCCCGGGCCCGCTCGGCGATGGTGACGTCGAAGCCGTCCTCGACGAGCCAGTGCGCCGTAGCGAGCCCGGCGATGCTGGCGCCGACGACGAGGATGCGGTGGTTCACGGGGGGTTCCTTCCCGCTAGTATCTGGAACTGACATTCCAGATCAACCATATGGAACGGAGATTCCAGTTGTCAACGCCGACTTCGCGGCCGCCTCGAGCGGACGCGCTCCGCAACCGTCGCCGCGCGCTCGACGCCGCCACCGCGCTCCTCGCCGAGGGCGGTGCGCCCCTCACTGTCGACGCGATCGCCCGGCGCGCCGGCATGGGTGCGGGGACGGTCGTCCGTGCCTTCGGCGGCAAGGACGCGCTCATGGATGCCGCGGTGGCGGAGCTGCTCGAACCGCTCGTGAGCCGCGGGAGGGAGGTCCTCGAGAAGGCGGGCGAGAGGGGCGATCAGGCGCTGCGGACGTTCCTGGCCGAGCTCATGGCGTTCCAGGCGGCGCACCACGCGGTCAGCGATCAGCTCGCCGACCTCGAGCTTCCCGTCACCACCGCGCTCCGTGCCGACCTGGTGCGGGTCGTCGACGCGATGCTCACCAAGGCTCGCAGCCAGGGCTCGATCCGTTCGGACATCGACCCCGCCCTCGTCGCGATCCTCATCGGCGAGACCGTGTTCGCGATCGCCAAGGCCTCGCGCGACGCGCCGGGCCTCGCGGACGCGTACCTCGAGGTTCTGTGGGACGGCCTCGGTGCCCGCGGGGAGCCCGCGTCGTCATGATCGGCGCTCTCGGGACCCGGACGGCAGCCGACGTCGGCGTCCGGACGAGCGTGGGGGGCTTCTCCTCGCCGCTCAGCGCGCGGCGAGCTCCCGCACGGTGGCCGCGAGCCGCTCGTGGAAGTCCGGGAAGGTCTTCTTCACGCAGCCCGGGTCGTCGAGGGTGAGGCCGGGCGTCCGCAGCCCGGCGACGCTGAACGCCATCGCGATCCGGTGGTCGCCGAAGCAGCGGACCTCCGCCGCCCGCGGGACGCCGGGCCGGATCTCGATCCAGTCCGGCCCGGTCTCGACGTCGATCCCCAGCGCGCGCAGGTTGGTGGCGCAGGCGTCGAGGCGGTCGCACTCCTTGACCCTGGTGTTGGCGACGTCGACGATGCGCGTGGGCCCGTCCGCGAACGGCGCGACCGCGGCCAGCGTCGGCATGGTGTCCGAGATGTCGCGCATGTTGACGGTGATGCCGCGGAGCCGGCCCGTGCCCGTGACGGTCGTGGCGCCGGCGTCCTGCTCGACGCGGGCGCCCATCCGGGCGAGTACCTCCACGAAGGCGAGGTCGCCCTGCAGGGCGCCGGTGCCGAGGCCCCGCACGGTGACGGGCTCGCCGAGCAGCGCCGCCGCGGCGAAGAAGTAGCTGGCCGACGACGCGTCGGGCTCGACCGCGTACCGGGTGGCCGTGTACTCGCCCGGCGCGACGCGGTAGACCCGCCCGGACCGCTCCACCTCGACGCCGAAGTCGGCCATCATCGCGGTGGTGATGGCGACGTACGGCTCGGAGACCAGGTCGGTGACCTCGACCGTCAGCCCGTCGCGCATCAGCGGCCCGGCGAGGAGCAGCGCGGTGAGGAACTGGGACGACGTCCCCGCGTCCAGGCGGACCGACCCGCCGCGCAGGCCGGCGGCGGCCACGGTCACGGGGTGGTGGTCGGCGGCGCCCGGGAACTCGAGCGTGGCCCCCAGGTCCGCCAGGGCCCGCGTGAGGGGCGCCATCGGGCGGCGGCGCATCTGCTCCGACGCGTCGAACGCGTAGCGGCCGTGGCCGGCCGCCGCCAGCGTGGGCAGGAACCGGGCCGTCGTGGCGCCGTCGCGCGTGAAGACGTCGGCGGAGCGGCGCGGCGGCCCGGCGGGCGAGCCGTCGATCGTCCAGACCGACGGCCCCTGCTCGACGCCGTAGCCGAGCGTGCGCAGCCCCTCGACGAAGGCCTCGGTGTCGTCGGACGCGAGCGGGTCCACCAGCGTCGTGCGGCCCCGCGCGGCCGCGGCGAGGAACAGCGCCCGCGCGGTGATGGACTTGGAGCCGGGGATCGGGACGACGGTCACGCGCCCGACCGTAGCCGCCCCGTGGCCGGGCCGGCGGGGGTGGTCACAGGCCGAGCGCGTCCTTCCACTCCTGCGGCAGGAGCGCGTACCCGACGAACGCGACGACGTCGAGCAGGGTGTGCGCGACGACCAGCGGGACCACCCGGTTGCGGCCCCACCGGCTGGTGTAGAACCACGAGAACACGATCCCCATGACGACGTTGCCGAAGAACGGCCCGACGCCCTGGTACAGGTGGTAGGAGCCGCGCAGCAGCGAGCTCCACACGATGAACCACAGCCGCGACCAGTCGAGGTCGCGCGTGCGCTCGCGCAGGTACGCGACGGCCACGACCTCCTCCAGCAGGCCGTTCTGCAGGGCGGCGAGGATCAGCACCGGCACGGTCCACCAGTGCTCGTTCAGCGCGCTGGCCTGCACGGACACGGTGATCCCCAGGGCGCGGCCCAGCAGGTAGAACGCGAGCCCGGGGATGCCGATCGCGGCGGCGAGCCCGAACCCCCACGCGACGTCGCGGCCGGGCCGGGCGCCGTCGAGCCCCCAGTCGAGACCGATCCGCCGGCGCGTGCCGGTCCAGGTCGCCGACGCCCGCCCGCTCAGCAGGTAGAGCGCCAGCACGACGGGCACCAGGGCGAAGAAGATCCCCAGGAGCTGGTAGGTGAGGTCGAGGATCGAGCGGTCCGACTGGCTCGCGTTGAGCGTGGCGGTCTGCTCCGCGAGCGGCGTCGGCGCGGTCAGCCGGGCGATGATGTTGACCAGCGCGTACACGCCGCTCTGGCCAAGGCTGAGGCCCAGCACGATCCAGATCTCCGCGGTGGCGCGGCGGCGCTCCGACGGCGTGGTGGCGGGCGCCACGGGCGCCAGGACGGCGGGCTGCTCGGCGGTCACGGGGCCAGCGTAGGACCCGCGGCGGGGAACCTCAGCAGCACCTCAAGGTGGTCACCGGGTGCCGCGCGGGCCGCTCCGAGCCAGGTGCCAGGCAGTTCCCCTCCATGACGCACCATGAAACGAGGAACCATGTCAGCACAGCCAGCAGGACGGCGCTCCCGGCTCCGGTCGGCGGCGCTCGTCGCCGTCGTCGCCCTGGCCGCCTCCCTCGGACTGACGGCGCTCGCCGCGGCGCCGGCATCGGCCGCCGTCCCCGTGTGCCACTCGTCGGTGGCCGTGAAGAAGACCGTCAGCGGCAAGCTCCGCACGGCCCAGATCCCGTCGTACAGCGGCAAGATCACGTGCCAGATGGTCAAGGGCGCCGAGGGCCGCGAGGTGAAGGCGCTCCAGACGACGCTGAAGAAGTGCTACCGCCAGTACGACCTGAACCGGAACCTCGCCGTCGACGGGGAGTTCGGCCCGGACACCAAGCAGGCGCTGAAGAACGCGCAGACGGCCGTCAACAAGGAGTTCGCCGCCCAGGGCAGCTCCAAGCGGATCAGCGTCGACGGCATGTACGGCCCGGAGTCGCGCACGTTCCTGAGGTGGGCGTTCGAGCGCTCGCCCGCGTACTCCTGCCTCCGGCTCTGACGCACCCCGTCGGTGTTGTGGGCGCTCGGTTGGCGCTGTTCCTCCACGGAACAGCGCCAAC
>NZ_JBHWYY010000075.1:0-19622 GCF_042728595.1 Isoptericola sp. NPDC060185
CGCCGCCGCCAGGCCTGCCAGTGGGGCGCCCAGACCCGCACCGCGGACGCGGGCACCTCCTCCCTGGAGCTGGCCTGCGTCCTGCGCACCGGGGGCGAGCGGGGCCGGGCCGAGGTGGGCGAGGACGTCGGTGGACCGGGAGCCGAGGACCGGCGGCACGTCGACGCCGCCGCGCACGGCGACGTAGGTCCGGTGCCCGCGGGTGGGGGCGCCCAGCGCGAGCTCGTCGCCGGCCCGCAGCAGGAACGCCCGGGCGCGGGGCGCGGTGCGCTCTCCGCCGTCGTGCCGCACGACGGCGTGCGTGTCCGCCCCGGCGAGGGCGACGACGACGTCGGTACGGGCGCGCAGCCGCATCCCGCCGCCCACGGCCTCGACGGCGGCCGCCCCGACCGGGTTGCCGACCGCGCGGTTCGCGGCGCGCAGGCTGCGGGGGTCGGCGGCCCCCGATGCGGAGACGCCCAGGTGCGCGAGGCCGGGGCGCCCGAGGTCCTGCACCAGCGCCTGCAGGCCGGGGGCCACGACCTCCAGCGCGTCGCCCCCGACCGTCGGCGCGGCAGTTCGGGACCGGGTCGGCAGCTCGGACTGCCGCTCCGAGCGCGAGCTGCCGCCGTGAGCGAGAGCGGCCCCCAGGGCGGACGCGCGCACGGCGGTGAAGCGCACGCGGTCGCCCGGCGACCAGGGCGTGGGCGGGTCGCGGTCCGGGTCCCACGTGACGGCGTCGGTGCGGCCGACGAGCTGCCAGCCGCCCGGGCTCGCCCGCGGGTACACGCCGGAGTACGGGCCGGCGAGCGCCACGGAGCCGGCGGGCACGCGGGTGCGGGGCGTCGCCCGCCGCGGCACGACGAGCCCCGCGTCGTCACCGGTCAGGTACGCGAACCCCGGCGCGAAGCCGACGAACCCCACCACCCACGCCGCGGCGGTGTGCCGCCGCACCACCTCGTCCTCGCTCCAGCCGAGCAGCCGCGCGACGTCGGCCAGGTCCTCGCCGTCGTACACGACGGGGATCTCGACGAGCCGCCCGCCGCCGGCCGTCCCGGACCCGCCCGCGGCCCCGGCGGCGGCACGCTCGCGAAGGAGCGCGGCGAGGCGCACCGCGGGCAGCCGCCACGGGTCGAACGGGACCAGCAGCGTCCGCGCGCCGGGCACCGTCTGCCCGACGCCCGGCACGGGGTCGTCGCGCAGCGTGGCGTGCAGGGCGAGCGCCTGGCGCAGGCCGTCCACCTCGACGAGCAGCGCGTCGTCGCCGGCGGGCAGGACGCGCACGGTCAGCGACCGGGGCGCGTCGCGGGGACGGGCGCGAACGGGGCCAGCGCGACCCCTGCGGCGTCGAACGCCTCGCGGACCCGCCGCGCCATCGCGACGGCGCCGGGGGTGTCCCCGTGCACGCACACGGAGTCGGCGCGCACGGCGACGTCGGTGCCGTCCACGGCCGCCACGACGCCCTCGGTGACGAGCCGCAGCATGCGGCGTGCCACGACGTCCGGGTCGTGCATGACGGCGCCCGGCGCGGAGCGGGGCACGAGGGTGCCGGCGGGGGAGTAGGCGCGGTCGGCGAACGCCTCGGCGGCGGTCGCCAGGCCGGCGGCCTCCGCGGCGGCGAGGGCGGCCGTGCCGGGCAGGCCGAGGACCACGAGCGCCGGGTCGACGGCGGCGACCGCGGCCGCGACGTCGGCCGCGACCCGCTCGTCCACGGCGGCCGTGTTGTAGAGCGCGCCGTGCGGCTTCACGTAGGTGACGCGCGCGCCCTCGGCGGCGGCCAGCGCCTGCAGCGCCCCGATCTGGTAGACGACGTCGGCCTGCAGCTCGGCGGACGGGACGTCGATGTCGCGGCGGCCGAAACCGGCCAGGTCGCGGTAGCCGACGTGCGCGCCGACGGTCACGCCGCGGGCGGCCGCGAGGCGCACGGTGGCGCGGATGGTGGCCGGGTCGCCGGCGTGGAACCCGCACGCCACGTTGGCCGACGAGACGACGTCGAGCATCGCCTCGTCGTCGCCCAGGGTCCAGCGGCCGAACCCCTCGCCGAGGTCGCTGTTGAGGTCGACGGTGGTCATGCCGTCCAGTCTGCCGCGCGCCCGGCGGGACGGGCGCGGGGTATCACGACCCCGCCGCCTCGTTCCCCCGATGGTGTGCGGGTGAGCGTCGCATGAACTCTCGTCACAGGGGTGGCAGGAGCGAGGCGCCTGACGCACAGTTGAGGGACGGTCCTGTCGCCCGTGTCACACGACGACGCCGAGGTGTGGCAGGATCCGAGCGCCTGAGCAGTGCCGATGGGGGAGGTTCGTCGTCGTGAGGTCTCCGAGGGACGCCGACGAGATGGGGCGCGCGGACGCGGTGAAGACGCCGGTCCGTCGGCGCCTCCGGGTCGGTCGGGTGCTGGCCACGTCCACGGCCACCTGCGTGCTGGCCGCGGCGTTCCTCGCGGCGCCCGTCGCCGGGCTCCCGTGGAACCCCGTCTCCGCCGAGCAGGACGCGCCGTCGGTCGGCGCGGGGGTCGAGGGCGTCTCGGTGGGCGTGGTGGGCGCGTCGTCGGTCGAGGGGCCGACGACGGTCGAGGAGGTCCTCGACGTCCTCGAGCGCGCGGAGCTCGCGTCGAAGGACGCCGGCCGGACGGTGTCCCCCGAGGTCGAGCAGGCGGCCGCCGAGCTCGGCATGCTCCTGAGCGCGTACCTGGCGCAGCACCCGACCGGCGCGACCCCCGCCACGCCGTTCGCCTCGCCCGACGCCGAGACCCCGACGCCCCTGGTGACCGACCCGCCGGCGGACCTGCCGACCTCGGTCCCCGGCGTCGCGGACGCCGTGACCGTCGCGAACCACGTCTCGGGCGGGCCCGCCGGGGACGAGGGTGACGCGTCCGACCCGGCTCCCGAGGCGGGGGACGGTCCCGCGAAGGCCGGCGTCCTTCCCGGGCCGCGGGTCCCGGTGACGGGCACGACCCCCGACGGCGCGGTCCCGGGGAGCGGCGCGGAGGACGTCACGCCGCCGGAGTCGCAGCACGACGCGGAGGCCGTGACGTTCGACGACGTGGTCGTGGCGGCCACGCGGCTGGCGACGCTCCTCGACCCGTCGATGACGACCCTCGCCGCCGGCATCCTGCCGGCGGGCGCGGCCGGCGCGGAGGTCTCGGACGCCGCGCGGGCCACGCTGACGGCGAGCCTGCGGGAGCTGGTGGACCGGTACGGCAACAGCACGTCGGGCTACGCCAACGGGCGGATCCCCGCGTCGGCGCTGTGCCCCCTCGACTTCGCGCCCGGACACATGCTGCGCTGCGACGCGGCGGAGCAGCTCGAGGCGCTGAGCGTGGAGTACGAGAAGGAGTTCGGGGTGCCGATCCCGATGACCGACTCGTACCGCACGTTCGACACCCAGGTGCGCCTCAAGGCGACCAAGGGGTACCTCGCGGCGACGCCGGGCTGGTCGAACCACGGCTGGGGCCTCGCCGTCGACCTGGGCGTCCCGATCAACTCGGGCACCACGGCCCAGTACGTGTGGATGCGCGTGCACGGGCCGGACTACGGCTGGGACAACCCGTCGTGGGCGCGCCTGGACGGCTCCAAGCCGGAGCCGTGGCACTTCGAGTTCTTCGCCGCCGGGCCGATCCCGAACCGGGCCTGGAAGGCGGACGACGTGGGCGCGACCGGCGCCGCGCAGGACAAGGCCGCCCAGCACGGGCCGGGCAGCACCTCCGGCGCGGACGGCGCGAAGGGCACGACGTCGAAGGGCGGCACGTCCGACGGGTCGAAGAGCGACGGGAAGAAGGCCGGCGGCTCGTCGTCCGGCGGCACGTCGAAGCCCGGGACGACGGACGGCTCCGCGGGGGCGCCCATCAAGAAGCCGGGCGACAGCACCCCGGACAAGCCAGAGGGGCCGACGGCGCCGGTGAAGGTGACCGTGCCGGACGTCAGCGGGATGGGCGTCGACGCCGCGACCGCGAAGCTCCAGAAGCTCGGCCTCAAGGTCGACACGACGACCAGGGCGAGCGACGCGCCCGCCGGCCAGGTCCTGAGGACGAGCGGCGCGGGTACGAAGGTGACGAAGGGCACGACCATCAGCCTCGTCGTCTCCAGCGGCCCGGTCACCGTCAAGGTCCCGGACGTCACCGGGTGGACCGTCGCCGACGCGCGCGCGAAGCTCAAGAGCCTCGGGTTCGTGGTGGTCACGGACCCGGCGGACGGCGTCGACGACGGCGACCTGGTCGTCGCCACCAAGGGCGCGGGCACCGCGGTGCCGAAGGGCTCCACCGTCGTCCTGTCGTGGGGGGACGCGGCACCCGTGCCGGACGTCGCCGGCAAGACCGTCGCCGAGGCGCGGGCGGTGCTCGAGGAGGCCGGCTTCGAGGTGACCACCGACCCGGCGGAGGGCGTCGCGGACGACGCCGTGGTCACCACGACCGTCGACGCGGGCACGGTGCGGCTGAAGGGCTCGACCGTCACGCTGATCGTCGCCGCCGACGGGTCCGCGACGGAGCCGGACGGCGCCGCCACGGACGCCACGGACGACCCGGCCGCCACGGGCACCCCGGACGCCGGGTGAGCGCCGAGGAGACGCCCCAGGAGACGCCCGGCGAGCGGCGCACGCGGGAGGCGCTGGAGGCGTCGGGGATCGCGTTCGAGATCGTCCGGCACGGGCCGGTGCGCTCGCTCGCCGAGGCGGCCCAGGCGCGGGGCATCTCCCCGTCGCAGGTGCTCAAGACTCTCGTGGTGCGGCGCGGCGACGACGACTTCCTGTTCGTCCTCGTGCCGGGCGACCGCACGATCGCGTGGCCACGGCTGCGCGCGCTGCTCGGCGTGTCCCGGCTGTCCATGCCGGACCGCGAGGTGGCGCGCGAGGTCACCGGCTACGAGCGGGGCACGATCACGCCGTTCGGCTCGCTCACCGCGTGGCCGGTCGTCGCCGACTCGCGCGTCCCGGAGGCGGGGAGCGTGTCCGTCGGGGGCGGCGGCCACGGGGTGTCGGCCACGGTGGACGGCGCGGAGCTGGTGCGCGCCCTCGACGCCCGGGTCGCGGACGTCACGGACCTGGACGACGCTTGACCGGCGGGCCCCGGTCCCCCGGGGACCGACCCGCCGAATTGAACGGACGCTGGACGAATCCGCCGGACCGGGGAACACTCGACGCGGGCCGTTCGCTGTACGGAGAGGACGCGGACGGCGTCCACAGCCGGTAGGGCCCCACGCACGGGAGCATCACGACCACATGGACATCGACACCAGCAGCGACCCCGGACCGAGCTCGGGGATCGCGTCCCGGACCACCGACGCCGCCACCGTCCTCACCCTGTGGGGCGAGGTCGACGCCGCGCTGCGCGAGGCGGCGAGCGACGCGATGGCGTCGCTGGCGGCCCGGGGGACCACGCAGCCCATCGTCCTGGACACCCGGGACGTCACCTTCATCGACTCCTCCGGGGTGGCCTTCATCCTGCAGGTCTACATGCTGGGCCAGGAGACGGGCACGCCCGTGAGCCTGTACCAGCCCTCGGAGGCCGTCGCCGAGGTGCTCGACATGGTCGGCATGGGCGGCAGGATCCCCCTGGCCGAGGCCGAGCCCGCCGGGCGGCCCGCCTGAGCAGGTCGGCGCCCGACTCGGGCGTCGTCCGGGCCGCGCGCCTCGCGGCCATCGGGCTGCGTGCGCCGCACCTGCCCGACGCGCCCGCCGTCGTCGGCGCCCTCCTGGCCGTGCAGGGCCAGGAGCTGCAGCCCGCCCTGTGGGGCGTGTCCCGGCGGGTGGCGCCGGGCGCCCGGCCGGGACGCACGGCGACCAACGCGGCGCTGGCGGCGGGGGACCTGCTGCGCACCCACGTCCTGCGCCCCACGTGGCACCTGGTGCGGCCCGGCGACGCGCGCTGGCTGCTGGAGCTCACGGCCCCGCGGATCACGCGGCTCATGGCGTCGACGGAGAAGGCGTGGCAGCTCGGCGACCTCGGCCCCGGGGCCGACGCCGTCGCGGCCGCCGTCGCCGACGGGCCGCGCACCCGCGCCCAGATCAAGGCCGAGCTGGTCGCCCGCGGGGTGCTGGACCCGGACGCCCCCGGCCTCGCGTTCACGCAGATGCTCATGCACGCGGAGCTGCGGCGGCTCGTGGTCAGCGGCCCGCCGCCGGCCGGGACGCCGCTGCAGCACCAGTCGTACGCCGCGTTCGACGACCGGGTCCCCGCCGGCTACGGGCCGCTGGGCGAGCGGTTCGACGCCGAGGCCGCCGCCGTCGAGCTGTGGCGCCGGTACCTGCCGGGCCGCGCGTTCGCGACGGTCGGCGACGTGCGGCACTGGAGCGGCCTCACGGCCGGGCAGCTCACGCCGGCGCTCGCCGCGCTGACGGACGCCGGGGAGGCGGTGCAGGTGCCGGGCGGCGGCGACCTGGAGGGGCTGACCCTGGTCACGACGCCCGACGCCCTCGAGGCGAGCGCTGCCGGCCGGGCCGACGCCGCGGGCGGGCCGCCCCGCGTCGACCTGCTGCAGGCCTACGACGAGCTGCTGCTCTCCTACCGCGAGACCCGCCCCGTGGTGTTCGACCCGGCGCTGCCGCTCCCGGGCCGCACGGGCGCGTACGTGCACTGCGTGGCGGTGGACGGCGTGGTCGCCGGGCGGTGGCGCTGGCCGGCGGCGTCGGGCCGGGGATCGGGCGCCGGGGCCGACGTGGACGTGCAGTGGCTGCGCGAGCCGTCGCCGCGCGAGCTCGAGGCGCTCGCCGCCGCCGTGGCCGACCTCGCCGGCTACCTGGACTGAGAGTCTGCCCGGCCGCGCCCGGTCGATTCCCCGGACCGAGCCGCAGGTCAGCGCCGCGGATGGCAGGGTGGACCCGTGCATCGCAACTGGGCCGGGAACCTCACCTACTCCGCGCGCTCCGTCGCGCGCCCCACGTCGCTGGAGGAGCTCGCGGACGTGCTGCTCGCCGGCGGGCCGGTGCGCGCGCTCGGGTCGCGCCACTCGTTCAACGACGTCGCCGACACGGACGGCGTGCACGTCCAGGTGGACGCGCTCGACGACGGCCGACCGGCCGTGGAGCCGGTGACGCCCGACGACGGCGGCGCCGAGGGCGAGGTCGTGTCCGTGAACGCGGGCCTGCGCTACGGCGAGGTGTCGCGCGCGCTGCACGCGACCGGCCGCGCGCTGGGCAACCTGGCCTCCCTGCCGCACATCTCCGTGGCGGGCGCGGTGGCCACCGCCACCCACGGGTCGGGCGACACGAACCAGTCGCTGGCGAGCGCCGTCGAGGGCCTCGAGATCATGACGCCGGGCGGCGAGCTGCGGCGCATCACGCGCGCCGGCGACCCGGACGTCTTCCCCGGCACGGTGGTGTCGCTGGGTGCGCTGGGCGTCGTGACGCGGGTCGAGCTGCGCACCGTCCCGGCGTACGTCGTGCGGCAGGACGTCGCGGCCGACGTCCCCTGGGACACTTTCGTCGCGAGCTTCGACGCGATCACCTCGGCCGCCTACTCGGTGAGCGCGTTCACGAGCTGGGACGAGCCGGCCGTGCGGCACGTGTGGTTCAAGTCCGTCGCCCGCGCGGACTCCCCGGAGGCCGCCGTCGACCTCGCCGCCGGTCGCCCGGAGGTGCGCGGCATGGCCCCGGGGTTCCTGCGCTGGGAGGACCGGCCGGTGCACCCGCTGCCGGGCGTGGACCCGGCCGCGTGCACCGAGCAGCTCGGCGTGCCGGGGCCGTGGCACGAGCGGCTGAGCCACTTCCGCCTGGAGTTCACGCCGTCGGCGGGCGAGGAGGTGCAGTCCGAGTACCTGCTGCCGCGCAGCAGCGCCCCGGCCGCGATCGAGGCGCTGCGGGCCCTCGGCCCGCGCATCGCGCCCCTGCTGCAGACCAGCGAGATCCGTACCGTCGCCGCCGACGACCTGTGGCTCAGCCCGTTCGACGGGCCGTCCGTCGCGCTGCACTTCACGTGGCTCCCGCGTGAGGACGACGTGCGCGCGCTCCTGCCCGAGGTCGAGGCCGTCCTCGTGCCGCTGGACGGGCGGCCGCACTGGGGCAAGGTCAGCACCCTGGACCCGCGGGACGTCGCGGCGCTGTTCCCCCGCCTCGACGACTTCCGCGCCCTCGCGCACCGCTTCGACCCCGAGGGCCGGCTGCACGGCGGCCTCGTGGGCCGGCTGCTCGCGGCCTGATACTCGGTCGCGGCGGGCAGTGTCGAGCGGTGGCCGTGGCCGCCGACCTGGGGCAGCCTCGACGTGAGACGCGTTTGACGCGGAAGTCCCTCACCGTGGAGGTTCGACGGTTGTGAGTGCAGCATCCACCGAGACGACATCCCCACCCCGGGAGCAGTTCAGCGGCCAGGTCGGGTTCATCCTGTCCGCGATCGGCTCCGCCGTCGGGCTGGGCAACATCTGGCGGTTCCCGGGCGTCGCGTACGAGAACGGCGGCGGCGCCTTCCTGGTGCCCTACGTGATCGCGCTGCTGACCGCGGGCATCCCGATCCTCTTCCTCGACTACGCGCTGGGGCACCGGTTCCGCGGTGGCCCGCCGACCGTGTTCCGCCGCGTGCGGACGTGGCTCGAGACCCTGGGCTGGTTCCAGGTGATGATCTGCTTCGTCATCGCGATCTACTACGCCGCGATCATCGGCTGGGCGCTGAGCTTCTTCGTCTACTCCTTCAGGCTGAAGTGGGGCGACGACACGGCCGGCTTCTTCACCGGCGACTACCTGCAGCTCTCCGACGTCGCGAACGGCGGGGCGTGGTTCACGCTCGACTTCGTCCCCGCGGTGCTGATCCCGCTGCTGCTGGTGTGGGTCGCCACCATCGCCGTCCTCGTGGGCGGCGTGGCCAAGGGCATCGAGAAGGCGAACGTCGTCTTCCTGCCGCTGCTGGTGGTCGCGTTCGCCGTGCTGGTGGTGCGGGCCGTCTTCCTCGACGGCGCGACCGACGGGCTCAACGCCCTGTTCACCCCCGACTGGTCGGCGCTGGGCGACATGAACGTGTGGATCGCCGCGTACGGGCAGATCTTCTTCTCGCTCTCGGTCGCGTTCGGCATCATGATCACGTACTCGTCGTACCGGAAGCGCCGCGCGAACCTCACGTCGCCGGGCCTCGTGGTGGCGTTCTCCAACTCGGGCTTCGAGATGCTCGCCGGGATCGGCGTGTTCGCCGCCCTCGGCTTCCTCGCGCACGAGCAGGGCGTCGCCGTCGCGGACCTCGAGGGCATCACGGGACCGATCCTGTCGTTCGTGACGTTCCCCGCCGTCGTCTCGGAGATGCCGGCCGGGCCGCTGTTCGGCGCGCTGTTCTTCGGGTCGCTGGCGATGGCCGGCTTCACGTCGCTCATCTCGATCCTGCAGGTCGTGTCGGCGGGCTTCCAGGAGAAGTTCGGCCTCACCCGCCGCCAGGCGGTGCTGTGGATCGGCGTCGTCGCGGCCGTGCTGTCCGTGGTGGGCTTCTCGACGACGACGGGCCTCATCGCGCTCGACACGATCGACAACTGGTCCAACAACGTCGGCATCGTCGCGTCGGCCGTGCTGATGTGCGTGTTCCTCGTCTGGCTGCTGCGCACGAGCCCCGAGCTGCGCTATCACCTCAACGCCGTCTCGACCTTCCAGGTAGGCCGCTGGTGGTACGTGTGCGTCGGGGCGATCGTGCCGGCCGTGCTCGCGTACATGCTGGTCTCGCGCATCGTCGACCTGGTGCAGAACGGCTACGAGGGCTACGACGCGACCTACCTGCTGTACGCCGGGTGGGGCACGCTCGTGATCCTCGTCGTCGGTGCCGTGGTGCTGACGCTGCCGCGCTGGCGCCGCAGCCCGGACGACTTCGTCGCGTGGCCCGCCTACCCGCCGGTCACGGCGCCGACGACGGAAGGGGCGGCCCGATGAACGGCTCCGCGATCCTGCTCATGGTGCTCTCGTTGGCGGTCGTCTGGGGTGGCCTGCTGGTGAGCATCCTCGCCCTGCGCGCCCGCCCGGACCGCGCCGACTTCCCGCCCGGCGGGGAGGACGACCACCGCGAGGACGACGCCATCACCGAGCGCGACACCTGACTCGGCGCTACTCGTCCCTGTTCTCGCGGACCTTCTCCACGCCCTCCTTGAGCAGGAAGAGCGGCAGGATGAACGCCGCCAGCATGCCCGCCAGCCACACGATCACCGGGCCGATGATCCAGCCGGCGACGCCGCCGACGTCGAGCCCGTCGGTGACGAGCACCGCGACCACGAGCGCGACGAACGTCGAGAGCAGGCCCACCCCGCCGACGAGGGCCGGGGCGTTGTTGCGGGCCACCTTGGTGAGGAACGGCGAGATGATCGCCTGCGCCACGGCGAAGATGACGACGGCGAGGATGAAGCCGAGCGGCTCGGACCAGTTGATGGAGAACGTCTCGAGGTCGAAGGCGGCGAAGATCCCCGCGGCGACGAGGACGCCCACCACCGCAGCCAGCAGGAACACGGCCGTGCGGAGCAGGAACCTGATCATGCTCGGAGCGTAGGGCCGGGTCGCGCGCGCGGCACGTCGAGGTGGTGCCCGTCAGACGGGGGCCGCCAGGAGGCCGATGCCGGCCAGCACGACGAGCGACCCGACGATCTTCACCGCCGGCCGTGGCTCCTTGAACAGCCACCACGCGAGCAGCGTGCCCACGACGATGCTCGACTCGCGGGCCGGCGCCACCAGCGCGACGGGCGACGTCTGCATCGCGACCAGCACGAGGATGTAGCCCAGCGGCGAGAGCACCGCGACGAGCGCGATCTCGCGCAGGTGGTGGCGGCCGATCCGCACGGCCTCGGCGCGTCGGCCGCGGTCGCGCAGGATCGGTGCGAGCGTGACCGACTGCCACACCGCGTTGCAGGCGAAGTAGGCCACCGGGTCGAGGGTGAGCGTGGTGACGGCGTGCCCGTCCCAGAGCGTGTACGCGGCGATCGCGGCGCCGGTGGCGACGCCCCAGCGCACGCCGGCCAGCGCGCGCGACGGGTCCACGCCGGAGGCGCCGGAGCTCGCGACGACCGCGACGCCCGCGATCACGACGAGGCCGCCCACCACGTTGACCGCGTCCACGTGCTCGCCCAGCACGACCAGCGCCACGAACATCGTCAGCAGCGGTCCGGTGCCGCGCGCCGTCGGGTAGACGATCCCCAGGTCGGCCCGCGCGTACCCGGTGTTGAGGGCCACGCCGTAGAGGTTGTGGAGCACCCCGGACACGGCGCCCGCGGCGACCAGGGCGCCCAGGTCGGGCCAGCCGTCGCGCGCGAGGATCACCAGCCCCACCGGCAGCCACAGCACCGCCGACGCGGTGCCGTACAGCCACACGAACACGCGCGAGTCGCCGTCCACCCGCTTCGCGGCCACGTTCCACACCGCGTGCAGCACCGCCGCTGCCAGGACGAGCGCCGTCGTGGTGGGGGTCACCGGCCGACCGTACTCGCCGCGGCTGGCCCGCCGTCGGCCCGGTCAGTCTCGGCCACCGCCCGCCGTCCTGCCGGCGACCGGGTGAAAGTCCCGCGAGGGAGTCGTCGCGACCGCGGAAGGGGCTACCGTGTGCCCGCCGCGCAGGGCGCGCGACGACGTGGTGCCGGAGGGGCGCGGTACATGCTGGGAGAGATCCTGGAGGCGGTCGGCGACCTGGTCGGCGACGCCGTCGGCAGCGCGATCGCTGAGCCGTGGAACCGGCGACGGAGGCGGCGGCTGCAGGCGCGGGGGCAGATACATGCCGGGCTCCGGGTGGTCCACGGCAGCGTGCCCGGGTTGTCATCCCGCTGGACGCACGGCGGCTGGGCGGTCGATGCCGGCCGTCTTGCTCGCCACTCGACCCTGGTGCACGTCGTCCGGCTCGACGGCCCGCCATGCACGCCGTCGTTCAGGGAGTCGTTCGCCGTCGACCCGGACTGCGCCGTCTTCCGCGGGATGACGGGGCAGGGCGAGGTCGAGATCGCCGTCCTGCGCGACCAGGTCGACTGGTTCCTCGGCCGCCTGGACGTAGCGCGGCACGAGCGGGACTCCGTCGGATGAACCTGTCCGAGATCGAGGCGTACCTGCAGTCGGCGACGGCCGACCTGCCGGGGCTGGAGAGTCAGGTGACGATCCGCGACCACGACGTGGTCGCCCGGCTCTGGCGGCCGGGCGAGCCGGAGCGGTGGGCGCAGGTCAGGACACCGGGCGACGACATGTTCTGGCTGAGCGTGGACGGCCGCTTCGGCACCGCCATCCCGACCCTGAGCCCCGACGACGACGAGATTACGGAGTCGCTGGACGAGCTCCTCGCGGTGGCGCGGGCGTACCTGGAGGGCAGGGTCGAGCGGCACGGCCGACGGTTCCCCACGCTGACGGTGACGACGCCCGACGGGACGGAGGTGCTCCAGCGGGCGCTCACGACGAACCTGCGGGACCTGTTCACGCGCCGATCACCAGGCGGTTTGGAGGATCATGCATAGGGCTGCATACTCATGCATAGACCCCCGCACGACTTTCGGAGCCCCACCATGCGCACCCGCCCCGCCCTCGTGGCGACCGTCGTCACCTCGGCCGTCGCCGCCCTCGCCCTCACCGGCTGCACCACGGCCTCGCAGGAGACCGGCGGTGGTGCCGACCCGTCGTCGAGCGCGTCGTCCTCCGCGGAGGGCTTCGACCTCTCCGGCATCACGACCGACGACGCACTGGCGTCGTCCGTGCCGGAGGCCGTCGCGAACGACGGCAAGCTCACGATCGGCTCCGAGCTGACGTACGCGCCGGTGGAGTTCGTGGCCGCGGACAACAAGACGCCGATCGGCATCGACATCGACATCGCGGGCGCGGTCGCCAAGACCCTGGGCCTCGAGGCCGACGTCCAGTCCTCCACGTTCGACGCGATCATCCCGGCGATCGGCTCCAAGTACGAGGCCGGCTTCTCCGCGTTCACGATCACGCCCGAGCGCCTCAAGACGGTCAACATGATCAGCTACTTCAGCGCCGGCTCGCAGTACGCCGTCGCGAAGGGCAACCCGGAGAACGTCGACCCGGCCAACCTGTGCGGCCTGTCCGTGGGCGTCCAGACCGGCACCATCCAGCAGGACGAGCTCGACGCCGCGTCGAAGACGTGCACGGACGCCGGCAAGGACGCCATCGACGTCCTGCCCTACGACTCGCAGGCCGCGGTCGCGACCAACCTCGCGGGCGGCAAGCTCCAGGCCATGTACGCCGACTCGCCCATCACGGCGTACGCCGTGCAGCAGTCCGGCGGCGCGATCGAGCCCCTGGGCGACGTGACCGACGCCGCGCCGTACGGCGTCGTCGTCGCCAAGGACGACGCGAAGCTCGCCGAGGCGGTCCAGGGCGCGCTGCAGAAGCTCATGGACGACGGCACGATCAAGGCGATCGCCGACTCGTGGGGCAGCGGCGACGCCGCGCTCGACAAGGCGGAGCTGAACCCGGCAGGCTGACGTCGTTCTCGCTGGTCGAGCCTGGCGAGGCCATGATGGTCTCGCCAGGCTCGACCGCTGTCCCGGAGGTTTCCCATGAGCTCGCTGCCTGAGCCGATCCACGCCCGGCCGGTGCCACGCCCGGGCCGCTGGGTCTCCGCGGTGGTCGTCCTCGTCCTCGCCGCGATGGCGGTCAACGCCCTCGTCACCAACCCGAACTTCCGCTGGGACACCGTCTGGCTGTACCTGCGCGACGTCGTCGTCGTGCGCGGGGTGGGCTGGACGCTGGTCCTGACGTTCGGCTCGATGGCGATCGCGATCGTGCTGGCCATCCTGCTCGCCATCATGCGGCGCAGCGACAACCCGGTCATGAGGTCGGTGGCCTGGTTCTGGATCTGGTTCTTCCGCGGCACCCCGATCTACACGCAGCTGGTGTTCTGGGGCCTCATCTCGGTGCTGTACCCGCGGCTCAGCCTCGGCATCCCGTTCGGCCCCGAGTTCTGGACCTTCACCACCAGCGACGTCATCACCGCGTTCTGGGCGGCCCTCATCGGCCTGGCGCTCAACGAGTCCGCGTACCTCGCGGAGATCGTGCGCGCCGGGCTGTCGTCGGTCGACCCCGGTCAGGCCGAGGCGGCCCGTGCCCTGGGGATGAAGGACGGCAAGATCATGCGCCGCGTCGTGCTGCCGCAGGCGATGCGCGTCATCGTGCCGCCCACGGGCAACGAGACGATCTCCATGCTGAAGACGACGTCGCTCGTCATCGCCGTCCCGTTCACCCTCGAGCTCACCTACGCCACCAGCGCCATCGGCGCCCGCATCTACCAGCCCATCCCGCTGCTCATCGTGGCCGCGCTCTGGTACCTGCTGATCACGTCGATCCTCATGGTCGGGCAGCACTACCTGGAGCGGCACTACGGCCGCGGGTTCGACGGCGACCGCGGCGGCCGGGGTGGTCGTGGCCCGCGCGGCGGACGGCGCAAGCCCACCAAGCAGGACCTCATCGGCGCGTCCGGCACCACCCAGGACGACCCCTTCCTGGAGGTGACCCCGTGAGCGAGGAGAACCGACCCACGAACCACGCGGCGAGCGACGTCGCGATGGTCGAGGTCCGCGGCGTGCACAAGGTCTTCGGCCACGGGCACGACGCCGTGCACGTCCTCAAGGGCGTGGACCTGGACGTCGCGCGCGGCTCCGTCACCGTGGTGCTCGGGCCGTCGGGCTCGGGCAAGTCCACGCTGCTGCGCTGCGTCAACGAGCTGGAGGAGATCACCGCCGGCTCCATCCACGTCGACGGCGACCTCATGGGCTACCGCCGCGACGCCAAGGGCGTGCTGCACCGCCTGCACCCCAAGGTGATCGCGAAGCAGCGCTCCCGCATCGGGATGGTCTTCCAGCGGTTCCACCTGTTCCCGCACATGACGGCGCTGGAGAACGTCATGGAGGCGCCCGTGCAGGTGCGCGGGCTGTCCAAGGCGGAGGCGCGACGTCGTGCGCTCGAGCTGCTCGACCGCGTGGGCCTCACCGACCGGGTGGGGCACTACCCGGCGCAGCTGTCCGGCGGGCAGCAGCAGCGCGTCGCCATCGCGCGGGCGCTCGCCATGGACCCCGAGCTCATGCTCTTCGACGAGCCGACCTCCGCGCTCGACCCGGAGCTCGTCGGCGAGGTGCTCGCCGTCATGAAGGACCTGGCGCGGTCCGGCATGACGATGATCGTCGTGACGCACGAGATCGGCTTCGCTCGCGAGGTCGCCGACCACGTCGTCTTCATGGACGACGGCGTGATCGTCGAGGAGGGGCGCCCCGGCGACGTCCTCGACAACCCCTCCGAGCCCCGGCTGCGCGACTTCCTCGCCCACGTGCTCTGACAGACCCTCGCGCCGAACAGGCAGTTGGCACCGCTATGGGCCCCGAAACGGCCTCATTGCGGTGCCAACTGCCTGTTCGGCACTGTGCGGGTGCGCGTCAGAGCGAGGCGCAGGCGCCGCCCAGGTCGGTGTGCCCGATGAGGACCTTCTTCCACATGTGGGCGGAGTAGCCGCCCGCGCTGGTGCGGGTCTTGGAGATGGTGCGGGTGTCGCCGTTGTGCCACGTGGCGGAGGCGCCGGTGAGCCAGGTGGTGCCGGTGGGGCAGCCGCTCACGCCCGTGGACACGCGGTAGATGCGCATGAAGCCGGTGATCGACCCCGACCCGCGGTACAGCCACGACGCGTAGATGCGGCCGCTGCTCTTCTGCAGGCACATCGTGCCGGGGCCCGACGTCGACGCGCACCGGTCGCCGGACGGCAGGCTGAGCGTCGCGGCGTCGGACGTCGTCGACCGGGCGGCGGTGCCGGCGGTGTCGTCGACGGCGGGGTCGGCGCACTTCTCCAGCAGGTCGACACGGTGGGTCTTCAGGTCGGCGGGCGCGCCCATCGCGAGGTTGTAGTCGGCGTCGACCTCCTCGGAGACCGTGACCTCCTCCAGCGTGCAGCCGCGGGCGGCGGCGTCGGCCTTCCAGTCGGTGGCCTCGGCGTCGGCGCGTTCCTGCGCGGCCCAGGCCTCCCACTCGGCGGCGGGGCTGCCGGGGGCGGGGACGCCCGGCAGGTTCTCGGCGGGGGCGGTGTCGTCGGTCGCGGCCTGGCTGCTCGTCGCGGCGCCGAGGGCGAGCCCCAGCGCGAGGACGGTGGCGCCCAGACCTGCGGCGACGGTGCGGTGGACGGTCCTGCCTCGGCTCATGACACTCCTCGGGTGGGCTCCGGCGTGCTGCTGCGGCGTCGTCGTCGGCGCTCGCGGTGACTACGGTGTAGCACTCGGGGGGTTGCCGGCAACTCCTGTGGTAGACGGAAGGTTTCTTTGTGGACGACGCCCACGCCCGTGAGCTGCTGACGCAGATGTGGGTGGACCAGCACGAGGCGGTGACGAGGTTCGTGGCGCGTCGGGTGGAGGCAAGCCTGGTGGACGACGTCGTGTCGGAGACGTTCCTGGTCGCGTGGCGCCGTCTGCCGGACGTCCCGGAGGACCCGAAGCCGTGGCTGCTCGGCGTCGCGCGCAACGTGCTCGCCACCCACCTGCGCACCCACGGCCGGTGGCGGGCGCTCGGCGTCCGGCTCGAGCGCGAGCCCGCGGCCGGCAAGGAGGGCACGGACGACCTGGCGGCCGAGCGCGCCGACCTGCGGCGCGCGTGGGAGATGCTGACCGACGCGGACCGGGAGGTCATCGCCCTGGTCGCGTGGGACGGGCTCACCGCCGTCGAGGGGGCCCGCGTCCTCGGGATCCGTCCGTCGACGTTCTCCGTCCGTCTGACCCGGGCCCGCAAGCGGCTGCTGGCCTACTCGGGCCTGCCGTCGGAGACGGCCACCGTGCTCCAGAAGCTGCAGGAGGCGCGATGAAGTCCCCCATGATGGTCCAGCTCGCCGACCTCGACCCGGCCCGCGAGCTCCACGCCCCCGGGCGCCCCGACGACGTGGCGCTGGCGGCGATCCTCGACTCCCCGCGCGGGGCGGCGCGGGTCCGCCGGGCCCCGCGGCCCGCGGTGCTGGCCGGTGCGGCGGCCGCCGCCGTCGTGGCCGTCGCCGGGGTCGCCACCGTCTGGTGGCCCGGAGCGACGGCGGCGTACGCGAGCTGGACGGCCGTGCCCACCACGCTGACGCCGGCCGAGACGGCGGAGCGCGCCGCGTCGTGCGACACGGAGGCGCGCACCATCGTGGCGGACGAGGGCGCGCCGCGCGTCGCCGAGGTCGCGATCAGCCCGGTGCTCGCGGAGCAGCGCGGCGAGTACACGTACGTGCTCCTCGTCGGCGACGGCGCCACCGGGGAGTGCCTGGTCACGTCGCAGGCGACCGGGACCAGCGACGTCGTCGCCGGGGCGGCCGTGCCGGCTCAGGTGCCCGCGCCGCCCGGGCCGCGCGAGCTGACGACGCTCCAGTCCGGCACCGCCTCCTGGTCCGCGGGTGAGACCGGCGACGGCGCGCTGACGTCCGCGTTCGGGCGCGTCGGGCCCGACGTCGAGTCCGTCGCGCTCACGCTCACCTCCGGCGAGCGCGTCGAGGCGACCGTCTCCGGCGGCTGGTGGGCCGTCTGGGCCCCCGGGGAGGCGGCGCTGCGCAGCACCGCCGAGCTGACCTTCACGGACGGTGCGCGGGCGGAGGCGGACGTCGTCGCCCGGTAGCGGCGACGAGATCCCGGTCCGAGGGAACCTTCGGCGGCCCTGCCCCGTGTACCGGTCGTGACAGCCACCCACGACGCCGACGCCGCCGCCTGGCACGACGAGGCGCACGTCGACGTCCAGGTGACCCACCAGAGCCGCAACGCGGAGTTCGCGGCGTTCATGGCGGCGTCCGTCGACCCGCTGCACCGCACGGCCTACCTGCTGTGCGGCGACCGGCACCGCGCCGAGGAGCTGGTGCAGCAGGCGCTCGAGCGCACCTACCGGTCGTGGCACCGGGCGCGCGAGGGCGACCCGCTCGCCTACGCGCGCCGCACGCTGGCCAACCTCCGGATCGACACGTGGCGGAGCACGCGCCGCGAGGTCCTCGCCGACCACGACGACCTGACCGCCGCCGCGGGCCGCACCGACGGACCCGACGGCACGCACGCCGTGGACGACCGGGACGCCGTCGTCCGGGCCCTGCTCCTCCTGCCGCTGCGGCAGCGCCGGGTCGTGGTGCTGCGACACCTGGTCGGGTTGTCGGAGGAGGAGGTGTCCCGGGAGCTCGGCATCCCGCGCGGCACCGTGAAGTCCACCGCGTCGCGCGGCCTGTCCCGCCTGCGTGCCGCTCTCGACCTCGACGCCCTGGGAGGACCGCGATGACCCCCGAACCGCCCCTGTCCGACGACGAGCTGGTGGCCCGGCTGCGGCAGGCCACCGCCGACGTCCCGCCCTCGACCCTCGACCTCGACGCCGTCCTGCGCTCCAGCCGGCACCGGGCGGTGCGGCACCGCGCCGTCGTGGCCGTCGCCTGCGTGGCGGCGCTGGGTGCGGTGGGGTTCGGCGCGCCGCGGGTCCCGGCGCTGCTCGACGAGGGTGGCGGCATCGGTCCGGCGGCCGCCACGGGCACCACCGCGTGGGGCGCGTGCGTCGCGCGTCTCGTGGACGTGCGCTGGACGTCGGAGCGGGCCGAACCGATCGTGATGTGGGTCGACAGGCTGATCGTCTCGGGGGAGGTGGGCTCCCCCGACCGCCGGTCGCAGCTCGACCCGAAGGTGTCGTTCGACCCGCGGGCCGCGACCCCGTCGGTGGACGGGGCCGACGTCACCCCCGCGATCGCCGCCGGCGTGCTGGCGCGGGCGACGGAGGACTCGCGTCACCCGCCCACGACGAAGCCGTACTTCGGGTCGCCGGGCACGGGTACCGGGTGGACGGGGCTCCTGGCCGGGCTCGACGAGTCGGTGCGCGGCGTCCCGGCCGCCCAGGTCCCGGAGAGCCCGTGGGACCCGGGGAGCCCGTGGAATGCGAGCTGGGAGGACATGGCCGCGGACACCTACGTGATCTACGGCGAGGGCACCCGGCACGTGGCGTCGGGCACGGCGACCTGTGCCGGCGAGGAGCATGCCGTCGAGCTGTCCTACTGGGCGCCGGGGGACGGGGCCGTCGTCCTCGCGTGCGCCAACCCGGCGCGCGACGCGGTCGCCGTGCACGTCAAGCGCGCCTACTGCCCGGGCGAGCTCTCGGCGGAGGAGCGGGCCGTCATCGGGCTCGACCCGTCCGACGCCGCCTCCGTCCGGACGGTGGAGGACGTCGCCGGGTCGCTGCGCCTGCCCTGGACGCGCTGACCGGCCCCTACTCGCCGTCCTCGCAGGCGATGCCGTTGCCGTTGGGGTCCAGCGCCCCGCGGTAGGCGGGCTGGCCGTTCTGGATCGGGGCGGCGCCGGCCTGGCGGGCGGCGTTGCAGTCCCAGTAGAACCAGGCGGAGTCCTGGTTCTGCTGCTCCTGCTCCTGCTGCTGCTGTTCCTGCTGCGCCTGCTGGTCCTGGAACGCCTTCTGCTGGCTGGCGAGCTCGGTCTCCTGCTTCTCGGCGGCCTTCTCGCGCTCCTTCAGCGCGTCCTCGCGCTTCTGGACCTCGGCCTTCTGCGCGGCGAGCGACTCCTGGGACGCCTGCGCGTCGGCGCGGATCTGCTCGGCCTCCGCCATCGTGCTCTTGGCGTCCACGAGGGCCTGCGCGGCGTCGGAGCTGCGCATCATCGAGACCGTCACGCCGAGGATGCAGCCGAGCGCGAGGCACGCGACGGCCACGCCGGCGACGAGCATGCTCGGCGGGCGCCCCTTGCGCGCGGACCGGGGGCGCGGGGCGGCCGCGGCGGCGGCCTCCTCGGCGGCGCGGCGCGCGG
>NZ_JBHWYY010000076.1:0-19423 GCF_042728595.1 Isoptericola sp. NPDC060185
GTTTCTGTCGTGAAACAGGGCCAAACGCCCGCCCACAACGTGTTCGACGAGGCGTCAGGGTGTGTCGCCGTTGCCGCCGGACTCGCGCTGGCGGCGGCGCTTCTCCTGCTCGAGGCGCCAGAGGAACTCGGGGTCGTCGTCGGGCGCCACGGGCCCGGACGGCCGACGCGGTCCGGAGGGGCCGCGGCCCGGCCGGGCGGAGCTCCCGCGGCCGCCGGACGCGCGCCGGCTCGCCTGCTTGACGACGATCCACGCGACGGCGCCGAACAGCGGCAGCAGCACGATGATCACCGCCCACAGCCACCGGGGGAGGCCGCCGCGCTCCTCCTCGTCGGAGCCGGCGAGGTCGAGCAGGGCGTAGAGGGCGAGCCCCACCACGAGGAGCGGCAGGATCACACGCGCGAACATGCCCCCAGCCTAGTTCGGCGCCGGGGTGCTCAGGGGCGGGGTGCTCAGGAATCGCGCCTACCCTGGAGGGGTGCCCCTCGTGATGTACACCGTCTGGCGGATCCTGCTGTTCGTCGCCGCGCTCGGCGCCGGCTACGTGCTCGGTCTGCGCAGCTGGCTCCTCGTCCTCGTCGCCGCCGTCGTGGCGTTCGCCGTGTCCTACCTCGCGCTCGCCAAGCCGCGGGAGGCCGCGGCCGTCTGGCTCGCGGAGAAGGAGCAGCGCCGCAAGGACGGCTCGGCCAAGCACGACGTGGACACGGACTTCGAGGACGCCGTCATGGACCGGGAGTCCGCGGTCGACGGCGACGCCGCAGACCCGACGGGCAGGACGGACGGCGCCGAGAACGGCGCGGGCGGCTCAGAGCGCGGCTCAGAGCGCCAGGCCTAGCCCCAGCAGCACGCCGTACGCCAGCTCGAACATGCCGGTGCCGGCGAGCACCTTCACCAGCAGCGGCCCGCGGGCCCCCGCGATGACGGGGACCACCAGCAGCACTGCCGGCAGCAGCAGCACGGTGACGAGCATCGCCCACGGCGACCACGCCGCGCACACCATGCCCAGCACCACGGGCAGCACGATGCAGGCGGCGTACCAGCGGCGCGCGCGGTGGTCGCCCAGCCGGACGGCGAGGGTGCGCTTGCCGGCGACGACGTCGGTCGGGATGTCGCGCACGTTGTTCACCATGAGCAGGCCGCAGGCGATCATCCCGACGCCGACGGCGCCGAGCACGGACGGCCAGGTGACGGTGTCGGCCTGCGTGTAGGTGGTGCCGAGCGTCGCGACGAGCCCGAAGAACACGAACACGCCGACCTCCCCGAGGCCCGCGTACCCGTAGGGGTGCTTGCCGCCGGTGTAGAACCAGGCCGCGAGCACGCACAGCACGCCGACGGCCAGCAGCCACCAGTGTCCGGTCACGGCGCACAGCGCGAGCCCCAGCACCCCGGCGACGCCGAACGACGCGAACGCCGCGCCCTTGACCCGCCCCGGCGCTGCGATGCCGGACGCCGTGAGCCGCAGCGGGCCGACGCGGTCGACGTCGGTGCCGCGCACGCCGTCGGAGTAGTCGTTGGCGTAGTTGACGCCCACCTGCAGGGCGAGCGCGACGCCCAGCGCGAGCACGGCGGGCAGCCAGGCGAAGGCGTCGACGTCGGCGGCGGCGCCGGAGCCGATCAGCACAGGGGCGGCGGCCGCCGGCAGGGTGCGGGGTCGTGCGCTGGCGATCCACTCGCTCGAGCTGGCCATGGTTCTCCGTCCGTCGGTGCGGCGCGGTGCGTCGCGGGTCGCGAGCAGGTCAGGCGCGCGCCTCGTGCTCGCGGACGAGGGCGACGACGCCGGCGCGGTCCACCTTGCCGGGGCCGCGCAGGGGGAGCGCGGCCGCCCGGTACACGCGGCGGGGCGCGGACGGCGCACCCAGCCTAGTCGCGACGGTGGCGCGCACCCGCGCCACGTCGTCGGGGGCGACGGGCGTGAGCGGCGACCCCACGCTCGTTGCGGACGGGAGCACGACGACGGCGACGAGCGCCTGCCCCCACTCGGGGTCCTGGACGCCGACGACGCACGTCTCGCCCGCGAGCAGCTCGCCGACCAGCGCCTCCACGGGCGCGGGGGCCACGTTCACGCCGCCGGTCACCACGACGTCGTCCGCGCGCCCGAGCACCTGCAGCGTGCCGTCGGGGGCGAGCCGGCCGAGGTCGGAGGTGCGGAACCAGCGCGACCCGTCGGCGTCGGTGTGGAACACGGCGGCCGTGGCGGCGTCGTCGCCCAGGTACCCCTCGGCGAGCGTGGGCCCGCCGAGCTCGACGACGCCCACCACCCCAGAGCTGTCAGGGCCAGGAGCATCAGAACCTGCGTGTGGCCCTGACAACTCGCAGGGCTGGGACCCTGACAACTCGGTGGCGCGCACGCGGACCCGGACGCCGCGCAGGGGCACGCCGTCGTACACGCAGCCGCCGGCGGTCTCGGACATGCCGTACGTCGTGACGACGCGCACGCCGGCGTCGGCGGCCTGCGCCAGCAGGGCGGGCGGGGACGCGGCGCCGCCGAGCAGCACCGCGCCGCAGCGGGCCAACGCCGCCAGACCTCGGGGGGCGCCGTCGCGGGCGGCGGCGAGCAGGCGGTGCACCTGCGTGGGCACCAGGGAGACGTACAGCGGCTCGTCCCCGGCGGCGAGCGCGGGCTCGAGCAGGTCGGCCAGGCCGTCGGGCGTGAACCGCGCGTCGGGGTCGGCGGCGGTCAGCGGCGTCCCGGCCAGGGCCGAGCGCACCAGCACCTGGAGGCCGGCCACGTGGGTGGGCGGCAGCGTCAGCACCCAGCGCCCAGGGCCGCCGAGCCGCTCGTGCGTCGCCGTCGCGGAGGCCCGCAGCGCGTCGGCGGTCAGCGCCACCTCGCGCGGCGTGCCGGTCGACCCCGAGGTTCGCACGACGAGAGCCGTCCCAGGGGGCGTCGCTCCCGTCGTCGTGCGGGGCAGGGGGACGACGGCGGGGCCGCCGTCGAGGGCGTCGCGCACGGCGTCGCGGAGCGCGCCGAGGGACGGGGGGAGCGAGGGACCGGGCACCGCACCAGGGTAGGTCCGCCCCGGCGGCGCCCTGCCGTAGGGTGGTCCGGTCCCGGCCCGGCCAGCCCGCGGCCGACGCCGGACGCACGTCGAGGAGGACGTCGAGGATGATGCACCGCACCCGGGCCCGCGGTGCCCGCCGCGCCCGGACCGGAGCCGCCGCCGCGCTCGTCGCGCTCGCGCTGGTGGCCACGGCCGCCTGCAGCGGGGGAGAGCCCGCCGCCCCGCCCACGGTGACGGCCTCGCCAGAGGTCGCGGTGCCGAAGGCGACCCCGCCGGCCCCCGTGAAGCCGAAGCCGAAGCCCAAGCCCGCGGTGTGGCCGCTGACCGGCAAGCGGACGGGGACCAAGACGGTCCCGGCCCGCCCCGCCGTCGCGGTGAAGGTCGAGAACTCCACCGCGGCGCGCCCGCAGCGGGGCCTGCAGGCGGCGGACGTCGTGTGGGAGCAGGTGGTCGAGGGCGGGATCAGCCGCTACGTGGCCGTCTACAACTCCTCGTGGCCCGGCGTGGTCGGCCCGGTGCGGTCCGTGCGTCCCATGGATCCGGCGATCGTGGCCCCGATGCACGGGATCCTCGCCTACTCGGGCGGGCAGCCGCCCTTCATCCGGGCCGTGGGGAAGGCGGGCGTGCAGTCCGTGACGATGGACAGCGGCGACCCCGGCTTCTGGCGCAGCGGCGACCGGTACGCGCCCCACAACGTCTACGGCTCCGTGAAGACGTTCGCCAAGCAGGCGAACAAGAGCCGCAGGAAGCCGCCGCCCCCGCAGTTCGCCCATGCCGCGAAGGTCGGGCAGGGCTCCGCCGCGACCAACGACCGCCGCGGGCACGTGGCCGACGTCCGGCTCTCCCCGGTGCAGCGCACGGTGTGGCGGTGGAAGGCGAAGACCAAGACGTACGCCCGGTACGACGGCTCGACGCCGTCGATCTCGTCGGGGAACCAGCTGCGGGCACGCAACGTGCTGATCCTGTCCGTCGCGATGAAGAACACGAAGTACCGCGACCCGAGCGGGGCGCCGGTGCCCGAGACGCAGATGGTCGGCAAGGGCAAGGGTGTGCTGCTCACCCGCGGCAAGGCGCTCAACGTGACGTGGAAGAAGAAGGGCACGCGGTCGCGGATCGCCCTCACGACGCCCGCCGGCAAGACGGCGAAGCTCGACCCCGGCAACCTGTGGATCGAGCTGGTGCCGCGCGGGAGCGGGTCCTGGCGGGTGAGTTGACGCCCGATCCGGGGGCCGGCGACTTACGGTGAGGTGACCTCGCGCCACAGCCCGACGCCCCGGAGGACGCATGACCGCCACCTACCGCCCGTCCCGCGCCCGCGCCGCGGCCGCCCTCGCGGTGGCCGCCGTCCTCGCGCTCGGGGCGTGCTCCTCCGGCGGCCCGTCGCCCACAGCCTCCCCGGACACGACGGCGGACAAGGGCGCGCCGCCCTCGCCGGAGATCCCGCCGGCGTGGCCGCTCACCGGCGTGCCGTCGGACGAGGTCGCCGCCCGCCCGGCGCTCGCCGTCAAGATCGAGAACGCACCGCAGGCCCGGCCGCAGACCGGGCTCGAGGACGCGGACATGGTGTGGGAGGAGGTCGTGGAGGGCGGCATCACCCGGTTCATCGCCGTCTACCACTCCCGGATCCCGGAGGTCGTGGAGCCCGTGCGCTCGGTGCGGCCGATGGACCCGGACGTCGTCGCGCCGCTCGGCGGCATCCTCGCGTACTCGGGCGGGCAGACGCCGTTCATCAAGGACGTCGAGGAGTCGGGCACGCAGTCGGTGATCATGGACCGCGGCGACGCCGGCTTCTCCCGCGACCCGAACCGCGCCGCCCCGCACAACGTCGTCGGCGACATGCAGGCCTTCCTCGACCAGGCCGACGACGACCGCACGTCGCCGCCGCCCGCCCAGCTCCGCTACGCCGACGCGGCGGGCGAGGGGACGGCGAGCGCCGACGGCGCGGCCGCCGCCACCGTCGACGTGAAGCTCAGCCCGGCGCAGCGCAGCGTGTGGGACTGGTCGGGCAAGCAGAAGCAGTGGCTGCGCAGCGAGGGCTCGCAGGAGGCCGTCTCGACGGCGGGGAAGCGGCTCGCGGCCACGAACGTGCTGCTGCTGTCCGTCGACGTGGTGGACACGAAGTACAAGGACCCGGCCGGCAACCCCGTCCCCAAGACGAAGCTGGTCGGGAAGGGCAAGGGCGTGCTCGCCACGGGCGGCAAGACCGTCCCGGTGCAGTGGTCGAAGAAGGACCAGGAGTCCCCCGTGGAGCTGACCCGCGACGGCGAGCCCGTCGAGCTGGACCCGGGCAGCACGTGGATCGAGCTCGTGCCGAAGGACGGCGGGAGCTGGGACCTCTCCTGAGCGCCCGCGTGACGCCCGACGTCAGCGGCCGAGGCCGTGGGCGGCGGCGTCCTCCGAGTCGAGGAGCACCGGGTGGCCGCCCGCGGCGGCGATGCGCTGCGGCGAGCCGTCGACCTCGCGCGTCCACGGGACCGTGCCGTCACGGAGGTCGACGGCGACCAGGCGGTTCGGCCCCTCCATGGGCATGGTGGCGAGCAGCACGCGGGTGCCGTCGGTGACCGCGCCGTACACGTACTCGCCGGGGCCGTCGGTGCCGCTCTTCAGCACGTCGTCCCGCCTCCACCGTTCGGCACCCGTGGCGGCGTCGAGCCCGACGACGCGGTCGTCGTCCACGAGGACCAGCGTCCCGTTCACCCGCGCGACGACCGAGGTCAGGGCGGTCACCGCGGACGACCAGACCACGTCGCCCTCGTCGGTCACCACGGTGAGACGCCCGTCGGCCTCCAGCCCTCTCCAGTCCACGCCGACCGCGACGAGCGGGCCGTCGGGCTGGTCGTCGACGAGGGGCGGCACCACGGCTCCGGGCACCGTCGCGACGAGCGCTCCCGACGGGTCGTAGACGCGGCTCTCCTCGCCGGCGACGGCGATCCGCCCGTCGGACAGCAGGGTCGGCCAGGACGCGGGACCCTCATCGATCCTGATCCCGGCGCCCTCGGAGGTGATCGCCACGGCGGTGTCGCAGAGCTGCGTCGTCGTCACCTCGCCGGTGAAGGTCCACGGGGTGAGCTCGAGGATCTCCTCGGAGCCCTCGTCCTCCTGGTAGGCGCAGCTCGAGAGGTTCACGTCGTCGAGGGCGATCGTCTCCGCCCCCCGCGGTTCCCCGGTGACGGCGTCCTCGAGGCTCAGGCGCACGTCTCGCCATCCGGCGTCGCGCACCGCCCGGAGCCGGTCGGCACGGCTCGA
Source organism: Isoptericola sp. NPDC060185 (assembly GCF_042728595.1). NCBI lineage: Bacteria > Bacillati > Actinomycetota > Actinomycetes > Micrococcales > Promicromonosporaceae > Isoptericola > Isoptericola sp. NPDC060185. Next base: position 6,249 of record NZ_JBHWYY010000076.1, read on the forward strand.
CCCCGCCGGGACGGACACCGACGTGCCGGTGGGCGCGCTGACGACGGCGATCGTGCCATTGCCGGCGGGGATCACCTCTCCACCGCCGTCCACGGTGCGGGTGCCGAGCACCTCCCCGGACCGGTCCACGGTGGTGACGGTCCGGCCGTCCGGCGACCGGCCCACGCAGACGACCGACTCGTCCACCGTCCGTTCCCGTCCGAAGCCCAGGGTCTCGGGCGGGCCGCACTGCGCCGACGGGCCCACCGCGTGCCGCCACCGCTCGCGGCCCGTCGCCGGGTCGGAGCCGACGACGTCCTCGATGTCGGTGGTGACGACCGTCCCGTCCGCCAGGACGGTGGCCGTGCTGCCGCCGCGGCCGAGCTCCCACGACAGGTCGAGCGGCCGGGAGAGGTCGTCGACGGCGCCGGGCAGGCCGCGGACGGCGGCGGCGCGCTGGCGCTGGTCGTGGGCGTCGATCATCCCGGGGGCGACGGCGGCGGTGGCGGCCCCGAGGACGACGACGGCCGTGGACGCGGCGACAACGACTTGCGCGCGGCGCGACAGCCGGCGCCAGCGGTCGACGGCGCGGTCGCGCAGGGCCGCGAGTCGGCCGGGCCGGTCGTCGTCGGGGCCGTCGGGGGAGCCGGGCAGGTGGGCGTCCTCGCGCTCGTCGTCCGGCACGAGCTCGAACCTGGTCATCGGCTCGGGGCGACGGAACCTCGGCGGCATGGCCGGAGGTTACCGCCCCGCGGGCGGCGCGGGGTCAGAAGGCGTACGGGAACCGCGACCAGTCGGGGTCGCGCTTCTCAAGGAAGGCGTCGCGGCCCTCGACGGCCTCGTCCGTGAGGTAGGCGAGGCGGGTGGCCTCGCCGGCGAACACCTGCTGGCCCATGAGGCCGTCGTCGGCGAGGTTGAACGCGAACTTCAGCATCCGCACGGCCTGCGGGGACTTGCCCGCGATGGTCCGGGCGTACTCGATCGCGAGGTTCTCGAGGTCGTCGTGCTCGGCCACCTCGTTGACGCCGCCCCACCGCTCGGCGTCGTCCGCGGAGTACTCGCGGGCGAGGAAGAAGATCTCCCGCGCGCGCTTCTGGCCCACCTGCCGCGCCAGGTACGCCGAGCCGTAGCCGCCGTCGAACGAGCCGACGTCCGCGTCGGTCTGCTTGAACCGGCCGTGCTGGCGGCAGGCGATCGAGAGGTCCGCCACGACGTGCAGCGAGTGCCCGCCGCCCGCGGCCCAGCCGTCCACGACGGCGATGACGACCTTCGGCATCGTGCGGATGAGGCGCTGCACCTCCAGGATGTGCAGCCGACCCGCGCGGGCGGGGTCGACGGCGTCGGCGCCGTGCTGCTCGCCGCCGCCGTCCTCGGCGGTCGTGTACTGGTAGCCGGAGCGGCCGCGGATGCGCTGGTCGCCGCCGGAGCAGAACGCCCAGCCGCCATCCTTCGGCGACGGGCCGTTGCCCGTGAGCAGCACGGTCCCGACGTCGGACGTCATGCGGGCGTGGTCGAGCACGCGGTACAGCTCGTCCACGGTGTGCGGCCGGAAGGCGTTGCGAACCTCGGGGCGGTCGAAGGCGACGCGCACCACCGGCAGGTCGCGCACGACGGCGCCGTCGGCGTCGCGCTCCACGCCGCGGTGGTACGTCAGGTCGGTGAGGCCCTCGAACCCCGCGACCTCGCGCCAGCGGGCGGGGTCGAAGGTGTGGGACACGGGCCGGGGGAGTGGTGCGCTGCTCACGGCGCCACCCTAGTTCTGAAGCGGCCGGGCGGGCGCCGTCGCGGCACACCGTGCGTCCTCCCGGCGACGGTGGACGGACGGGCGCACCCTGAGGGCATGGGCACGGTGGAACCCGACGACGACGTGGTCGACCCGGAGGACGTGGCGCACGAGATCTTCGTGTACGACGCCGAGACGGTCCGTCGCGACGCGCAACGCATCGGTGGACGCCCCGCTCCCAGCCCGCTGTCGTTCGAGCCGGGGCTGACGGAGTTCACCGACTGATCCGGGGGCGGTCTCCGAGGGACGGGCCACCCGCCGCCCCTGCGCGCCCTGGCTCACCTCGGGACACCCCGGACCGCCGCGTAACCTGAACGCGTGCAGCTCCTCCGCGAACTGGTGTACCGCACCCCGCTGACCACCCGGTTCCGGGGCCTCGACGTCCGCGACGGCCTGCTGCTGCGGGGCGACGCCGGCTGGGGCGAGCTGTCCCCGTTCTGGGACTACGACGACGCGGAGTCCGCGACGTGGCTGCGCGCCGCGCGCGAGGCCGCCGACCTCGGCTTCCCCGCCCCGGTGCGCGACCGGGTGCCCGTCAACGTCACCGTGCCGGCCGTCGGCCCCGAGCGGGCGCGGGAGATCGTGCTCGCCTCCGGCGGCTGCCGCACGGCCAAGGTGAAGGTCGCGCAGCGGGGCCCGTCGCACGACGGGCGGCCAGGCGTGCTCGAGCCCCTCGCCGAGGAGGAGGCGCGCGTCGCCGCCGTCCGAGCGGCGCTCGACGAGCTCCACGGCCCCGGCGTCGGCGCGATCCGCGTGGACGCGAACGGCGGCTGGTCCACCGACGAGGCGCTGGCCCGCATCCCCGTGCTCGACGCCGCCGCCGGCGGACTGGAGTACGTGGAGCAGCCGTGCGCCACGGTCCCCGACCTGGCCGCCGTGCGCCGCGGGCTGCGCACGCCCGTGCCGGTCGCGGCCGACGAGTCGATCCGCCGCGCCGCCGACCCGCTGCGGGTGGTGCGCGAGGACGCTGCGGACGTCGTCGTGCTCAAGGTCCAGCCGCTCGGCGGCGTGCGCGCCTGCCTCGACCTGGCGGAGCAGGTGGGCCTGCCCGTCGTGGTGTCGTCCGCGCTCGAGTCGTCGGTCGGCCTCGCGGCGGGCGTGGCGCTCGCGGCCGCCCTGCCCGACCTGCCGTACGCGTGCGGCCTGGCGACCTCGCAGCTCCTGGCCCGCGACGTCGTGGCCGAGCCGTTGCTGCCCGTCGACGGCGCCCTGCCGGTCCGGCGGCCCGCGCCCGACGCCGACGCCTTCGCGGCCGCCGAGGCCGACCCCGCCACCCGTGACCGGTGGCTGGCCCGGTACGCCCGCCTGTCCGTCCTGCTCGAGGAGGCCGCATGACCGCGCCGCTCCCGCCGTCCGTCGTCGCCGCGCGCGCCGTCGTGACCGACCTGGCGCTGCAGGGTGTGCGGGACGTCGTGCTGGCGCCGGGCTCGCGCTCCGCGCCGCTCGCCTACGCGCTGGCCGAGGCGGCGGAGCGCGGGCTGCTCACCCTGCACGTGCGCGTCGACGAGCGGTCGGCCGGCTTCCTCGCGCTGGGGCTGTCCCGGGGCGCCGAGCCCGTGGTCCGCGGGACAGGCGAGGACGGGCAGGTCGAGCTCCCGCGGCCGGTGGCCGTCGTCACGACGTCCGGCACCGCCGTGGCGAACCTGCACCCTGCGGTCCTGGAGGCGCACCACACCGGCGTACCGCTCGTGGTGCTCGCCGCCGACCGCCCGCACGAGCTGCGCGGCACCGGGGCCTCCCAGACCACCGACCAGGTGGGCCTCTTCGGCACGGCCGTCCGGTACGCCGTCGACGTGCCCGCCCCCGACGGGCGCGACGGCGAGGTGCGCGACCTGCTGGGCACGCTCGGCCGGGCCCTCGCCGCGGCCCAGGGGCTGCGCGACGCCCACCCGGGCCCGGTCCACGTGAACCTCGCCTTCCGGGACCCGCTGCACCCGCCGGTCCCGCTGGCATCGCTGCCGACCGAGGAGACCTGGCCCGAGCGCCTCCGCCGCACCACGGTGGTCCCGCCGGCGCCCGCGCCCGGCGGCGACCCCGCGCTGTACGGGGACCCGGCGCGCACCCTCGTCGTCGCGGGGGACGGCGCCGGGGCGGTCGCGCGCGCGGTCGCCGAGGCGCAGGGCTGGCCCCTGCTGGCCGAGCCGTCGTCCGGCGCGTGCGGCGGGCCGAACGCGGTCGCGGCCTATCGCTCGGTGCTCGGCGTCGAGGAGCTGACCCATGACGTCGAGCACGTCGTCGTCTTCGGGCGCCCGACGCTGTCCCGCCCCGTGCAGCGGCTGCTGGCGCGGCCGGACGTCGTCGTCACCGTCGTCGCCCCCGGCGGCGGCCCGTGGCCGGACGCGGCGCGCAACGCCGAGCTCGTCGTGCCGGCCCTGGCCGAGCGCTGGTCGGCGCCGACGGCCCTCGCCGGCGCCCGGGACGCCGGCTCCGACGGCACGTTCCTGGCCCGCTGGCAGGCGGCGGGCCGGGCGGCGGCCGGCGTCGTCGAGGCGGCGACGTCGGACGACGCCGTCGCGGAGGGCCTGACCGGCGCGCCGCACGCCGCCCTCGCCGTCGCCCGCGCCGTTGCCTCCGTGCTGGGGCCGAACGACGTCCTCGTCGTCGGCTCCTCCAACCCGGTGCGCGACCTCGACCTCGTGCTCGGGCTCGACCACCCGCTGGCGGGCGACCTGCCCGACGTGCTCGCGAACCGCGGCCTGGCCGGCATCGACGGCACCGTCTCGACCGCGACCGGCGTCGCGCACGCCGCCGCCCGGCAGGGGCGCCGCACGCGGGCGCTGGTCGGCGACCTCACGTTCCTGCACGACGTCGGCGGGCTGCTGCGCGGCCCGCACGAGCCCTCGGTGAACCTCGAGATCGTGGTGGTCAACGACGACGGAGGGTCGATCTTCGCCACCCTCGAGCACGGGGAGCTGGCGGCGTCCGACGACGGCGCGGCCACGTTCGAGCGCGTCTTCGGCACGCCGCACGGGGCGAGCCTCGGGCCGCTGTGCGCGGCGTACGGCGTCGACCACCAGCTCGTGCTGGACGTGGGCTCGCTGCGGCACGCGCTGCGGGCGCCCAGTCGGGGGGTCCAGGTCATCGAGGTGCGGGTACCGCGCGCCGACCGCCTCGCCGAGTCCCGGGATCTGGCCGGGAGGATCGCCGCCGCCGTTCGCGCAACGCTCTGACCTGGGAGGACACAATTCGCAGGATCTTCTCAGGTTGAACCAAGCGCCGCACCAGGATGGGCTGGTGTCCTAGGGGCACACATCGAGGAGGGCATCATGAGCACCGACAACCCGGGCGCCCCGCAGCCGTCGGGCGCCGACGAGCCGAACCGCAGCGCGAACCAGCCCGCCGAGCACCCGGCCGAGCAGCCGGGCGCCGCGGAGCAGGCCGCCCCGCAGCCGGCGTCGCAGGACACCCAGCACCTCGCCGTGCAGCCGACCCAGCAGCTGCCGACGACCCCGGCCCAGCAGCCGACGCCGCCGCAGCCCACGTACCAGCAGTCACAGCAGCAGGCCGCGCCGCAGCAGTCCGCGGCGCAGCAGCCGCGCTACGGGCAGATGGCGCCCGGCTCGCCGTACTACGCGCAGCAGCAGCACCAGCAGCAGCCGTACGGGCAGCAGGGCCAGCCCGGCTACCAGGGCCAGCAGCCCGGTCAGCACCAGGGCCAGCCGTACGGCCGGCCGGGCGACCCGTACGCGACCTCGCAGCAGACCTCCCAGGGCGGCCCCGGGAGCGGCGCGACCACGCAGCGCCAGCGCCCGGTGTGGGTGCCGGTGACGGTCGCCGCCGTCGCCGCCGCCATCCTGGCGAGCCTCGGCACCGCGGCCGCGACCGGCGCGTTCGACGCGGGCAGCCCGTCGTCGCTCGCCAGCGTGGGCTCGTCGCCGAACCAGTCCACCGACGAGGCGCCGGTCAAGAACTCCACGTCGAGCAACCCGAACTGGGAGGCCGTCACGACGGCCGTCGCCCCGTCCGTCGTGGCGATCCAGGTGCAGAGCCAGTCCGGCGGCGCCGAGGGCTCGGGCGTGGTCTACGACGACAAGGGCCACATCCTCACGAACAACCACGTCGTCTCCGGCGCCCAGAACGACACCGTGCAGGTCACCCTGTCCGACGGGCGCCTGTACGAGGCGACGATCGTGGGCACCGACCCGACCACCGACCTGGCCGTCGTCAAGCTGAAGAACCCGCCGGAGGACCTGAAGCCCGCGTCGTTCGGGACGTCCGACGACGTCACGGTGGGCGACGCCGTGCTCGCCGTGGGCAACCCCCTCGGCCTGGCGAACACCGCCACCACCGGCATCGTGTCGGCGCTCGACCGGCCGGTGTCGGCGTCGGGCGAGGACGGCAGCACGCAGGTCGTCACCAACGCGATCCAGATCGACGCCGCGATCAACCCGGGCAACTCCGGCGGCCCGCTGTTCAACGCGCAGGGTCAGGTCATCGGCATCACGTCGTCGATCGCCACCCTGTCGAGCGGCATGGGCGGCGGCAGCCAGTCCGGCTCGATCGGCCTCGGGTTCGCCATCCCGGTGAACCTCGCGACCAACATCGCCGACCAGCTGATCAAGGACGGCACGGCGGAGCACGCCTTCCTGGGCGTGACGATGCGGGACGCGACGGCCACGGCCGACGGCGTCACGCGCCGCGGTGCCGAGGTGGTCGACGTGTCGTCCGGGTCGCCCGCGGCCGACGCCGGCCTCCAGCAGGGCGACATCATCGTCGCGATCGACGACGACGCCGTGAACGGCGCCGAGTCGCTGACCGCGTACGTCCGGGAGAAGTCGGCCGACCAGAAGGTCACGCTGACCTACGTCCGCGACGGCAAGACGCAGACCGTCGACGTCACGCTGGCGGTCAAGGACGAGTCGGCGAGCACCGGTCAGGGCAGCCAGGACCAGAACGGCCAGGACGGTCAGGACGGTCAGGGCGGCCAGGACCAGGGTCAGGGCGGTCAGGACCAGGGCGGCGGCTCCGACTCGACCGACCCGAACAACCTGCCGGGCTGGCTGCGCGACCTCCTCCAGGGCGGCAACGGCAGCTGACCGGACCACAGACAGCCCCGCGGGCCCGCGACCACCTCCCCCTCCCCGTCGCGGCCCGCGGGGCTTTGCCGTCCCCGGGCGCGGGGAGGGGGCGGCGGCCGGCCGCGCGGTCAGCCGGCGGTGGCGTGCGTCGGGCGCAGGGCGGCGAGGACGCCCAGGGCACTGCGCTCGAGGAAGTCGGCGAGGTCCGACGGCGGGATGCGGGGGTCGGTCGCGGCCTCCACGAGCGCCTGCTCGGCGAAGGAGATCCAGGCGTTGAGCGCCACGTCGAGCAGCGGGCTCGGCGAGACGCCGATCTCCTGGAAGGCGTCGCGCAGATGGCCGGCGAGCACGTCGCGGGCGTGCTGCACCGTGGTGCGCACCTCCTCGTCGCCGGACGCCGCGCCGCGCACCAGGGAGTAGAAGGTCGCGTCGTGGTCGTGCACGAACTCGACGAACCGGTCGAGGGTGTCGCGCAGGCGCTCGCGGGGCGGCAGCTCGGGGCGCGGCCGGGTCGCGTGCAGCATGGCGTCGCGCGCGGTGCGGACGATGGCGGAGTGCAGGCCCTGGCGGTTGCCGAAGTAGTAGTGCACGAGGCCCGGGGAGACGCCGGCCTGGGCCGCGAGGTCCTCGACGGTGACGGCCTCCAGCGGGCGGTCGGCGAGGGCCGCGACACCCAGGGCGACGAGCTGCTGCCGACGTTCGTCGGGGCTCATCCGGGTGCGTCGCGCGGCTGCCATGAGCAGAGCATATGACCGTTCCGCGAGGTCGTGGGCGTGCCGGGAGCCGAGCCCGGGGCCTCCCGCCGCGTTCTATTGACGGCGCCTCAGTAAGGGGCGTACCGTCGCCACTCGTCGGCGACACAGGGGTCGCCAATAGTCGTCTGTGGAGGGGAAATGAAGCTCAGCGCACTGACGCGCACGCGCCGAGGCCGTGCGATGCTCGCCGCGGTCCCGACGGTCGCGGTCATCGGTGTCCTCATGGGCGGCGTCGCCCAGGGGGCCGTGCCCGTGTCGATGGCCATCTCGGGCCAGCAGTTCAAGATCGCCGCGGACTCCCTCGAGGGCACCGGCTTCTCGCAGTACGCCGGCCAGGCCAAGGACGCCGACGGCAAGGCGCAGCCGGTCGCGATCGCGAACATCAAGGACGCGACGCTGCACAACCTCTGCCAGTCGGTGAAGGTCCCCGGCATGCCGCTCGGCCTGCTCATCTCGGCGGGCACCAACCCGAAGAACCCGGTGAAGGCCACGGACCTGCAGATCGGCATGAGCGACCTGCGCGGTACGGCGACGTTCAACCAGATCCGCATCGGCGTCGACGCCTCGACCGTCAACACCAAGGCGCACGGGAGCAAGGGCGACTTCGCCATGGACTCCGACGCGATCGACATCCAGAACCTCAAGCAGGTCTCGTCGAGCACGTCGGCCGCGGTCTTCAAGCTCACCGACCTGCACCTGAAGATCTCCGACGGCACCGAGTGCTTCTGAGCGGCCAGGGACTGAGGTAGGAGAGACGCGTGAGCGACGAGAACATCTCGGTCCCTGAGGCCACCCCGGACGGGCCGGCCGTCACCCGCCGCCAGCGGTTCGCCGCGTGGCGGGCCGGCCGGCCCTTCTGGGGCGCCACCCTGGCGATCCTGGCCGGTCTGGTGCTGTGGTTCTCCGGCCGGCTGCAGCTCGACAACTTCGAGATCCAGCTCGGCATCGAGGGCATGCAGACCACGCTGCTGCCGGTGGCGCTGGTGCTCCTCGGGGTGCTGGTGATGACGCAGCCGCAGTTCCGGGTGTTCTACGGCGTCATCACGCTGGCGATCTCGGTGTACTCCCTGCTGGCCGTCAACCTGGGCGGCTTCGGGATCGGCATGATCCTGGGCGTCGTCGGCGGCGTCCTCGAGGTGTCGTGGATGCCGCGCACCGGCGCCGGGTCCGAGGGAGCCGCCGCGTCCGACGACGCGGCGGTCGCGCCCTCCGCTGATCCCGCCCCCGAGGCGGGCGCCGAGCCCGCGGACCCGCGGGCCGAGGGCGAGGAGGTCACCCTCGCCGAGCTCCTGCCGTTCGAGGAGGAGCCGGCGCGGGGCGGGCGGCACGCCGCCGTCGCGGCCGCGGTCGTCGTGCTCGCCCTGGGCAGCACGGGCGCGACGGCGGTCCAGTCCGGCGCCGTCGTCCCGGCGCAGGTGCGCACCGCGTCGGACTGCTGGGACCCGCTCGGCTGGCTCGAGTGGGCCTGTGGCACCGCCGACGAGCCCGAGGCGACGCCCAGCCCGTCGCCGTCCGCCACGGACGACGGCGGATCAGGCGCGACGGACGACGGTACGGCGAGCGGCGACACCGCCACGGAGCCCGACGCCCCGACCGGGGGCGACGAGGCCGACCCGGCCGACGGTGGCTCGACCGGCGACGCGACGGACGACGCCGGCGGCGACAAGGCGGCCGGCAAGGACGACAAGGCCGACGCGAAGTCCGACGAGAAGTCCGACGAGAAGTCCGACGGCGGGCAGCCGACGGAGAAGGAGGCGAAGGCCTCCGTCCAGAAGGAGGCGCGGATCGAGCTCGGCCCGTGCGCACGGATCACGTTCGGGGGCGAGTACGACATCAACATCTCGCTCCCCGGCGACTGCGGGAAGCGCGAGGACGCGAACACCTTCTCGCTCGACGGCGACCTCGAGACGCGCGACCTGCAGCTCCCGCTCACGGGGATCAACGGGATCGACGTCGTCAACGTCCCGGTGACGAACGACGGCCCCCGGCGCGACGCGCTGCGGATCTCCGTCGACTCCGTGAAGGTGCCCGGGTTCTGGCTCAAGACCTACGCCGACAACAACGGCACGCTGGGCGGCACGGTCACGAACGCCGACTACGTGTCGATGCAGGGCAACGCGCAGATGTACATCTCGTCCATCCACGCGAACCTCCCCGACGGGGACGACTGGGCGGAGCTGGGGGACCAGCTCGCCGGCGGGGCGTCGCTCGTCGAGATGCTGCTGGCCCTCACGGACGCGCGGATCGGGCTCATGGGCGCCACCTCCGACGTCCAGGTCTGGTCCGACTTCCGCGAGCAGGTCTGGGAGGGCTAGCCGGCAGCTTCAGTCCGCGCCGAGCGCCCAGCGCATGGGCACCAGCTTGGCCTCGGACTCGGCGAGCTCGGCCTCCGGGTCGGAGGCGGCGACGATGCCGCAGCCGGCGAACAGGCGCACGTGCCGCGGGTCGGCGGGGGACAGCTCCGCGGAGCGCAGCGCGATGCCCCACTCGCCGTCGCCGTCGGAACCCACCCAGCCGACGGGCCCGGCGTAGCGGGACCGGTCCATGCCCTCGATCTCGCGGATGAGGTCGCGCGCGACGACGGTCGGCGTGCCGCACACGGCCGCCGACGGGTGCAGCGCGGCCGCCAGGGTGAGGGACGACGGCGGCCGCCCGCCCCCGTCCGGCGCCACGCGGTCGAGGACGCCCGTGACGTCGGACGCGAGGTGCATGACGTTCGGCAGGTGCAGCACGAACGGCGCGTCGGGGACGTTCATCGACGAGCAGAAGGGCTCCAGGGCGCGGGCGACGGAGGCGACGGCGTACTCGTGCTCCTCGAGGTCCTTGGAGGAGCGCGCGAGCTGGGCGGCGTGCAGCAGGGCGTCGTCGTCCGACATCCCGGCCTCGCGGCGGATCGTGCCGGCCAGCACGCGCGAGGTGACCAGCCCCTTCTCGCTGCGGACGAGGAGCTCCGGGGTGGCGCCGACCATGCCGGAGACGGAGAACGTCCAGCAGGCCTCGTAGCGGTCGGCGAGGCGACGCAGCAGCCACCGGGGGTCCAGCGGGTGCTCGGTGGTGGCGAGGACGTCGCGGGCCAGCACCACCTTCTCGAGCTCGCCGGCCTGGATGCGGGCCACGCCCTCGCGCACGACGGCGGGCCAGTCGTCCGCCGCGACGGCGCCGTCGGTGAACCGGACGCGGCCGGGCGCGGGGACCTCGGTGCGGGGCTCCCGGCGCAGCGCCTCGGTGCCGGGGGCGGTGTCGATGTTCGCGCCGGGGGTGATCGTCGTCATCCACGTCACGCCGCCGCGCCGTCCCACGACGACCCGCGGGACCACCAGGGAGCCGTCGGGCCGACCGTGGCCGACGTCGCCGTCCTGGTCGTCGAGCTGGCCGGCGTCGTCGAAGGCGAAGGTGCCGAAGGCGACGGGCCCCGTGCCGGGCAGGTGCACGTCGTCGCGCACGACGGCCCGCGCGAGGGTGGCCTGCCAGGCGGCCTCGGCGTCGGCGAACCGGCCGGGCCCGAAGGTGTCGAAGCGCAGCGCCTCGCCCCAGCCGACGATGCCGTCGCCGCGCCGCACCCAGCTGAGCGGCCGGGCGTCGGGCAGGAGGTCGACGAGGGCGGTGAGACCGCCGGGGAGGTCGTCGATCCGGGAGGTGCGGACCAGGAGCGCGAGGGGCTCGGTCGCGGGATCCGGGGTGGTGCCGGTGGTCGCGCCCGGGAGGGGTCGCGGAGCCGGCAGGGGCGTGGCGGACATCGGCTCCAGGGTACGCCCGGAGGCCCGCCACGCCCCGCTCACGGTGCGCTGCTCTCCGTGAGCGGGGCCGGTCGTGCGGGTCAGGAGGTGGCCGCGCCGTCCCGCCGCTGGTTCGAGCGGTTGAGGACGCCGTCGTCGGCGAGGTCGTCGAGCTGGTCGTCGTCGACGGCCTTGCTCGCCGTGCCCCTGACGAAGACCGACGGGTCCTTCGGCGTGCCCGCCTTGATGTGGTTGAACAGGATGTTCAGCAGGATCGCCATCAGGGCGGCCGAGCTGATCCCCGAGTGGAAGATGGTGCCGAACCACGTGGGGAACTGGTCGTAGAAGTCGGGCTTCGCGATCGGGATCATGCCGAACGAGATCGACGCCGCCACGATGATGAGGTTCATCGAGTTCTGGTAGTCGACCTTGGCGAGCGTGCGGATGCCCGACGCCGCCACGGAGCCGAACAGGACGACGCCGGCGCCGCCCAGCACGGGGGTCGGCACGGCGGCCACGACGCGGCCCAGGACGGGCAGCAGGCCCAGGACGACGAGGATCCCGCCGCCGGCAGTGACCACGAAGCGGGACTTCACCCCGGTGATCGCGACCAGGCCCACGTTCTGGGCGAACGCCGACTGCGTGAACGAGCCGAAGATCGGCGAGACGACGGACGACGCCATGTCGGCGCGCAGGCCGTTGGCGATGCGCTTGCGGTCCACCTTGGTGCCGACGATCTCGCCGACGGCGATGATGTCGGCCGTCGTCTCCGTGAGGGTCACGAGGATGACGATGAGCATCGAGACGATCGCGGCGACCTCGAACGTCGGGGCGCCGAAGCTGAACGGCATCGGGAACGCGACCACGGGGCCCTCGCCGACGCCGGAGAAGTCCGCCATGCCGAGCGCCAGGGCGATCAGCGTGCCGGCCACGATCGCGATGAGGATCGACAGCCGCGACACGACGCCCGAGCCCACCTTGGACAGCAGGACGACGATCGCGAACGTGAGGAACGCCAGTCCGATGTTGCTCGTGGAGCCGTAGTCGGGCGCCTCGGCGTTGCCGCCCATCGCCCAGTTCGCGGCCACGGGCATGAGGGTCAGGCCGATCGTCGTGATGACGACGCCGGTGACCACGGGCGGGAAGAAGCGGATGATCTGCGCGAAGAACGGCGTGATGAGGAAGCCGATGGCCGAGGCGACGAGCACCGCGCCGAGGACCGCGGGGATGCCGCCGCCGCCACCGACGATCGCGACCATGGTCGAGACGCCGGCGAACGACACGCCCTGCACCAGCGGCAGCTGCGAGCCGAAGAACTTGATCCCGACCGTCTGCAGGATGGTCGCGAGACCGCCCATGAACAGCGACGCGGCGATCAGGGTGCCGATCTCGGCCGAGGTGAGACCGGCGGCGCCACCCACGATGAGCGGCGGCGCGATGATCCCGCCGTACATCGTGAGGACGTGCTGGAAGCCGTACCCGATCGTGGCGCCGAGCGGCAGCCGCTCGTCCTCGGGGCGGGTCGGGCTGGTGGTAGGCCGGGTGGGTGTGGACCGTGACATAGCGGACCTCCTTGTTCGCTATCTGAGCCTGTTCATCTTCCGGCTAGTGGAAGAAGCCTTCCACTATTCGACCGGCAAAGCGTGATCTGTGTCAACCCCTTCCGGATCACGGATCGGAGTCCGGTCGGGGCTGGGGCGTGCGGGTGGGGATTCTTTGTCGCGAGGCGCACCATCCGCCGCTCGTGCCTCGCGGCTCCCGCCAGGCCCGACCAGCCTCGCGACAAAGAATCCCCTCCCGCACGCCGTGCCCGACAGTGCACGTGGGCGCCCGCGATCCGCGTACTCCGCCGAGCAGGCGGGGGGGGCCCCGGGAAAACGGGGGGGAGAGGGCCCCCCCCCCGGAGGGGCCCCCGGGGGGGGGC
>NZ_JBHWYY010000077.1:0-19390 GCF_042728595.1 Isoptericola sp. NPDC060185
GGGCACGACGATGACCGTCGTGCCCCGCGCTCCGCGGGAGGGGGAGGTCCTGTCAGGCGTTGCCGTCGAACAGGCTCGTCACGGAGCCGTCGTCGAAGACCTCGCGGATCGCGCGCGCGACGAGCGGCGCGATGGACAGCACGGTGAGCTTCTCGAACCGCTTGTCGGCCGAGATCGGCAGCGTGTCGGTGACGACCACCTCGGCGGCGCCGCACTCCTGCAGGCGCTGCGCGGCCGGGTCGGACAGCACGCCGTGCGTCGCGGCGACGGTCACGGACCGGGCGCCGGCCTCCATGACCACCTTGACGGCCTCGGCGATGGTGCCGCCGGTGTCGATGAGGTCGTCGACGAGCACGCAGTCGCGGCCCTCGACCTCGCCGACGACGCGGTTCGCGACGGCCTGGTTCGGGCGCGTGACGTCGCGCGTCTTGTGCACGAAGGCGAGCGGGCAGCCGCCCAGCTTGGCCGCCCACTGCTCGGCGACGCGGATGCGGCCGGCGTCCGGCGACACCACGGCCACGTTGGACAGGTCCACGCGGGTGCGGACGTAGTCGACGAGGACGGGCATGGCCCACAGGTGGTCCACCGGGCCGTCGAAGAAGCCCTGGATCTGCGGCGTGTGCAGGTCGACGCTCAGGATGCGGTCGGCGCCCGCGGTCTTGAGCATGTCGGCGACGAGGCGGGCCGAGATCGGCTCGCGCCCGCGGCTCTTCTTGTCCTGGCGGGCGTAGGCGTAGAAGGGCGCCACGACCGTCACGGAGCGGGCGGACCCGCGCTTCGCGGCGTCCACCATGAGCAGCTGCTCCATGAGCCACTGGTTCACCGGGGCGGTGTGGCTCTGCAGCAGGAAGATGTCGGTGCCGCGGACCGACTCGCTGAAGCGCACGTACGTCTCGCTGTTCGCGAAGTCGTACGCCGAGACCGGGAGCAGCTCGATCCCGAGCTCCTTGGCCACGGCCTCCGCGAGCTCCGGGTGCGCCCGTCCGGAGGCGAGGACCAGGGTGCGCTCTCCGGTTCCGGGGATGAAGTTGTTCATCGCTGCGTGCTTCCTTCGGTCGGGTCGGAACTGTCGACGGCGGGGCTGGTGGGGGCCGGGGCGGCCTGGTCGGGGGCGGGCACCACGGGGATGGCGCCGGTGAGGGCATTGTGCGCGGCGAGCTGCTCCTGCGCCTGCGCACCGAGCTGCCCGGCCGACGCCCCGGTGCGGGCGCGCGCGGCGGCCGCGGCGGCCGGCGTCTCGGGCCAGCGCCGCTCGACCCAGCCCTCGACGTTGCGCTGCTGGGCGCGCGCGACGCCGAGCGCGCCGGCGGGCACGTCCTTGATGATCACCGAGCCGGCGGCGGTGTAGGCGCCGTCGCCCACCGTCACCGGGGCGACGAACATCGTGTCGGCGCCCGTCTTGGCGTACGAGCCGATCGTCGTGCGGTGCTTCTTCTGGCCGTCGTAGTTCACGGTGACGGCGGCGGCCCCGATGTTGGTGTGCTCGCCGATCGTCGTGTCGCCGATGTACGACAGGTGCGGCACCTTCGACCCCTCGCCGATCTGGGAGTTCTTCGTCTCGACGAACGTGCCGATCTTGCCCTTCGTGCCCAGCTCGGTACCGGGTCGCAGGTAGGCGAACGGGCCCACGGACGCGTTCTCGCCGATGACGGACAGCGACCCGTGCGTGCGCACGACCGTCGCGCCCGGCCCCACCTCCACGTCGGTCAGCGTGGTGTCGGGGCCGATCGTCGCGCCGGTCTCGACCTTCGTGGCCCCGTGCAGCTGCGTGCCGGGCAGCAGCGTCACGTCCGGCGCAAGCTCGACGTCCACGTCCACCCAGGTGGACGCGGGGTCGACGACGGTGACGCCGGCCTGCATCCACTCGGTGAGCACGCGGCGGTTGAGCTCGGCGCCGAGGGCGGCGAGCTGGACGCGGTCGTTGACGCCCTCGACCAGCATCGGGTCGTCGCTGAGCACGGCGCGCACGGCCCCGCCCTCGGCCCGCGCGGACGCGACGACGTCGGTGAGGTAGACCTCGCCCTGCGCGTTGTCCGTGCCGAGCCCGGCCAGGCCGCCCCGCAGCACCGCGGCGTCGAAGACGAAGACGGAGCTGTTGATCTCGCGGATCTCGCGCTGCTCGGGCGTCGCGTCCTTGTGCTCCACGATCGCCAGCACGTCGCCCGAGCCGGGCTCGCGCACGATGCGGCCGTAGCCGGTGGCGTCGGCGACCTCGGTCGTGAGGATGGTGACGGCGTTGCCGTCCGCGTGGTGCGCCGCGAGGAGCTGCCCCAGCGTGGCGCCGTCGAGCAGCGGGATGTCGCTGGCCAGGACGACGACGGACCCGGCCAGGCCGTCGCCCAGCGGGTGGTCCCCACCGTTCGCGTGGTCGTCGTGCAGGTCGTCGGCGTGCGCCAGCGCGGCCGCGCGGCCCGCGTGGGCGCGGGCGTCGAGGACATCGAGGGCGCACTGGACGGCGCGGCCGGTGCCGTAGATCTCGTCCTGGTCGACGACGAGCGCCGCGGGGTCGGCGGCGAGCGCGGCCCCTGCGACCAGCTCCCGCTCGTGCCGCACGACGACGGCCACCTGTTCCGGGTCGAGCTCGCGCGCCGCAGCGAGCGCGTGGCCGAGCAGTGTGCGCCCGCCGATGCTGTGCAGCATCTTCGGTGTCGCGGACTTCATGCGTGTCCCCTGCCCCGCGGCGAGGACGACCACGGCCGCTGGTCTCGGGGTGGAGGGTGCCTCGGTCGAACCTGCGGCGGTCGAGCCTGTCGAGACCACGAGTGCTCCGTCTCTCTCGGGGTGTGCTTCGTCGGTGGTGCACGCGCTCCGCCCCCAGGACTCGAACCTGGACCAAAGGCACCAAAAACCTCTGTGCTGCCGATTACACCAAGGCGGATCGGGCCCCGGGCCGGTGCACGCGGGAGGCGCGGCACCGTCGGGCGTCCGTCCTCAGTCTGCCAGGTCCGCAGGACCGCCCTCGCCGCTCGCCCGGCTCTCCGGCGACCCGATGCCGTGGCGCGCGCCACATCCCGCGGCCGCCCCCGCGTCAGCGCGGCGTCGCCCCCGCGCCGTCCGGACCGCCGCCCGGACCACCGTCGCGGCCGCCGTCGCGGCCGTCGTCGGGGGCGTCGTCGGGGGCGCGCGGGAGCGTCAGCGCGAGCTCGAACCCGTCGGCGACGTGCGCCGCGGTGACGGACCCGCCGTGGGCCTCGACGATGCCCCGCACGATGGCGAGCCCGAGCCCCGCGCCGTGCCCCGCGCCCACGGCCTCGTCGGTGGTGCGGGCCGCGCTGGCGCGCCACCCGACGTCGAACAGGTGGCCCAGGTCCGCGGCGTCCACGCCGCTGCCGTGGTCGAGCACGCTGAGCACCAGGTGCTCGTCGTCGCTGACGTGGGCGGAGACCACGACGTCGCTGCCCGCCGGCGCGTGGCGCACCGCGTTGGCGAGCAGGTTCCCGACCGCCCGGGTCAGCTCGCGCGGGTCCGCCCACAGCAGGTGGCCCTCGATGCCGGCCTGGACCACGCGCACGCCCCGGCCCTCCGCGGCGGGCTGGACGTCGACCACGGCGTCGGAGACGACGTCGAGCAGGACGACGAGCTCGCGCTGCAGCCGCAGCGTCCCGCTCTGCAGGGTGGAGAGCTCGAACAGGTCGTCGACCATCGCCGTCAGCGTGTCGACCCTCGACCGGATGGCCCGCACGTACTCGTCCGGGTCGGGCGCGACGCCGTCGTCCAGCGCCTCCGTCATCGCGCGGATGCCGGCGAGCGGCGTGCGCAGGTCGTGGGAGATCCAGGCGAAGAACTGCCGGCGCGCGGCATCGAGGTTGTCGATCTCGGCGCGCGCCGCGGCCAGGCGGGTCGAGGTGTCCACGAGCCGGGCGTGCAGCTCGTCGAACTCCCGCCAGCCCGCCGGCGCGGGTTCCAGGACCGCGCCGTCGGCGATCCGCCGGGCGGACTCGGTCAGCGTCCCCACGGACCGGCGCACCGCGCGCGCGGTCGTGAGCCACGCGGCGACGAGGCTCAGCACCGTCGACACGACCACCACCGTGCTCAGCACGACGAGGTCGTGCGCGGAGATGAACATCTCGACCATCACCGCGACCACCGACGCGACGATCGACGCGACCGCCGCGCCGATCACCACCGCGAACTGCGAGGCGACCGACCCGCGTCGGTTCCAGCGCAGCACCAGGAGCGCCACGGCCGTCACCACCACGGTGCACGCCGCCGTCGTCAGGACGATGAGGCCGACGTCCGCGGGCCCGAGCATGCCGTCGAAGACGCCGCTCATCGAGCCTCCCCCCGCGGGGTGAACCGGTAGCCCACGCCCCACTCGGTGCGCAGGTAGACCGGGTAGCGGGGCTCCGGCTCGATCTTCTCCCGCAGGCGCCGCACGTGGACGGTGACGGTCGACGCGTCCCCGAAGCTCCAGCCCCACACCTCGCCCAGGAGGGCGTCGCGGGCGAGCACCTCGTCGGGGTGCTGCACGCAGTACAGGAGCAGCTCGTACTCCCGCGTGGTCAGCGCCACCTCGTCCCCACCCCGCCACACCCGGCGGTGCCCGGGGTCCACCCGGAAGTCCCCGACGGCGAACACGGCCGCCGGCGACGCCGGCGCGCGCCGCCGCAGCTGCGCGTCCACCCGCAGCCGCAGCTCCTTGAGGGCGAACGGCTTGGTGACGTAGTCGTCGGCGCCGCGCTCCAGCCCGGCGATCCGCTGCTCGACGGCGCCCAGCGCGGTGAGCATGATGACCGGCAGGTCGGACACCCGGCGCACGTCCCGGCACAGGTCGTCCCCCGTCACCCCCGGCAGCATCCGGTCCACGACCAGCACGTCCGGGAGGTCGGCGCGCAGCGCGTCGCGCGCCGCCGTGCCGTCGCTGTACAGGGCGACGTCGTACCCGCCCGCGCGCAGGTAGTCGCCCACGACGGTGCGCACCGTCGCGTCGTCCTCCACGACCATCACCCGCGGCCTGCTGCTGCCCATGCACAGCACGGTACGCAGTCGCGGCCCGGGGCCCGGTGGTCCTTACGGAACTGCAAGACCGCCCGCCCGGGTGCCGGCGCGGTGGTTGCCTCGTCGTCGTACCCACCCCCGAGACGAACAGGACACCCCTCATGCGTGCGAAGGCACTCGCCACCACCGGGCTCGTCGCCCTGGCCCTGACCCTCACCGCCTGCGGCGCCGACGACGCCGGATCCGGCGACGCCATGACCCCCGACGCCACCCGGTCCATGCAGTCCGACGACATGGCCTCCGACGACATGGCGACCGACGACATGTCGTCCGCGGACCCCATGGCCCAGCACGGCACGTTCGCCGGCATGAACGGCAAGGCGGTCGAGGGCATGGTCATGATCGAGGGCGACACCGTGACCCTGTCCGGCTTCTCCTCCGACGAGGGGCCCGACCTGCACCTGTACCTCGCGAAGGGCACCGACGAGGCCGCCGTCTCCGCGGGCACCGAGCTGGGGGAGGTCGCCTTCGACGAGGCCTCCCAGACGTTCACGCTCGACGGCCTCGAGGGCATGGACCCCGCGGACTTCACGGACGTCGTCGTGCACTGCGACAAGGCGAAGGCCGTGTTCGGCGCGGCCACGCTGATGTGACGGCCGCCGTGCCCCGCGACGCGACCACCACCTCCGCGCGCGTCGCCCCGGCCCTCGCCGGGGCGGCCCGCGTGGCCCTCGGCGCGCTGTGGCTGCACGAGGGCTTCGTGAAGTACCGCGCCGGCTTCGGGGCCGCCGACATCGGGCTCGTCGTCGACGGCGCGGCGTCCAACCCCCGCGTCCCGGGCTTCTTCCAGGCCTTCGCGGACGCGGTGCTGGGCTCGGCTCCCGGGCTGTTCGGCGCGGCGATGCCGCTGCTCGAGACGGTGCTGGGCGCGGCCCTGCTCCTCGGGGTGCTCGCGCGGTCCGCGGCGGGCGTGTCCGTCGTCGTCCTCGCCTCGTACTGGCTCGCCGACCTGCTGGTCTGGCAGTACCCCGTGATGGTGCTGCTGTCCGCCATGGTGCTGGCGTTCCCGGCGGCCGCCTCCGCGTGGTCGCTGCCGTCGCTGCGCACCGTCCTCGCGTCCCGGCGGCGCGCCCAGGCACAATGACCCCATGCCCACCGACTCCCGAGCGCCCAAGCGTCCGCCGCGCGCACGGATGACGGCGAGCCAGCGGCGCGAGCAGCTGCTCGAGGTCAGCCGCGGCCTGTTCGCCGAGAAGGGGTTCGACGGCACCAGCGTCGAGGAGATCGCCGCCCGCGCGGAGGTGTCCAAGCCCGTCGTCTACGAGCACTTCGGCGGCAAGGAGGGCATCTACGCCGTTGTCGTCGACCGCGAGGTGCGCGCCCTCACCGACGCGCTGACCGGCGCGCTGGAGGAGGGCGGGCACCCCAAGGTGCTGGTGGAGCGGACGGCGCTGGCCCTGCTCGGGTACATCGAGGCGTCGGAGGACGGCTTCCGCATCCTCGTGCGCGACTCCCCCGTGGCCCAGGCCACCGGCACGTTCTCGTCGCTCATCGGCGACGTCGCGACGCTGGTCGAGCACATCCTCGGCGACCAGTTCAAGGCCAACGGCCTGGACCCGAAGGCGGCGCCCCTGTACGCGCAGATGCTCGTCGGGATGGTCGCCCTCACGGGCCAGTACTGGCTGGACGCGCGCAGCCCGAAGAAGGCCGAGGTGGCCGCGCACCTGGTCAACCTCGCCTGGAACGGCCTGTCCGGGATGGAGCGCAAGCCTCAGCTGACGAAGTCCCGCTGACCCCCGACCTGTCAGGACCACGCGCAGGTTGCGGTGCACGTGGCCCTGACAGCTCCCGGGCCCGACCGGTCACTTGCCGTCGAGGTAGCCGTTCGCGTTGATGACGTACTTGGTCGCGGCGCCTGCGTCGAACTCGGCGTACCCCTGCGGGGCCTGGTCGAGCGTGATGGCCTTCGCGTTGACGTTCTTCGCGATCTGCACGCGGTCGTGCAGGATCGCCTGCATCAGCCCCCGGTGGTACTTCATCACCGGGCACTGGCCGGTGGTGAACGCCAGCGACTTGGCCCACCCCGTCCCGAGGCTGAGGGACAGCGCGCCCTTCTGCGCGGCCTCGTCGATCCCGCCCGGGTCGCCCGTGACGTACAGCCCCGGGATGCCCAGCGCGCCGCCCGCCGCCGTGAGGTCCATGAGGTCGTTGAGGACGGTCGCCGGTGCCTCCTTCGCCCCGGCGCCGTGCCCCTTGGCCTCGAAGCCGACGGCGTCGATGCCGCAGTCCACCTCGGGCACGCCGAGGATCTGCTCGATCTGCTCGGCCGGCCCGCCCTTGGTGAGGTCAACGGCCTCGCAGCCGAACGACCGCGCCTGCGCCAGCCGGCCGGAGTTCATGTCGCCGACGATGACGACCGCCGCCCCGAGCAGCAGCGCGCCCGTCGCGGCGGCGAGCCCCACCGGCCCGGCCCCCGCGACGTACACGGTGGAGCCGACCTCCACGCCCGCGGTCACCGCCCCGTGGAAGCCGGTCGGGAAGATGTCGGACAGCATCGTCAGGTCCATGATCTTCTCGAGCGCCTGGTCGCGGTCCGGGAACCGCAGCACGTTCCAGTCCGCGTACGGCACCAGCACGTAGTTCGCCTGCCCGCCGACCCAGCCGCCCATGTCGACGTACCCGTACGCGCTGCCCGGGCGGTCCGGGTTCACGTTCAGGCAGATGCCGGTCTTGCGCTCCTTGCAGTTCTTGCAGCGCCCGCACGCGATGTTGAACGGCACGGAGACGATGTCGCCCACCTTGACGAACTCGACGTCCGGCCCCGTCTCCACCACCTCGCCGGTGATCTCGTGCCCCAGCACGAGGTCCTTCGGGGCGGTCGTGCGCCCCCGGACCATGTGCTGGTCCGAACCGCAGATGTTCGTCGCGACGGTCTTGACGATCACGCCGTGCGGCACCTTGCGGCCGACGTTCGCCGGGTTCACCCCGGGGCCGTCCTTGAGCTCGAACGTCGGGTAGTCGATGTCGATGACCTCGACCTCGCCCGGCCCCTTGTACGCGACCGCGCGGTTGGTGTCTGCCATGGTGCTCCTCCTTGAACACGCCCGGCCCGGTCTGAGCCGGTCCCCCGACCGTAGGCCCGGTCGGGTGGTCTCGGCAGGTCGGGCCGGTTCGTCGGGCGGGCTGCCGTTGTGCCCGGCCCCCGGGTCTGCTAGGCCTGCGGGTATGACCCGCGTCACCGTCCGACGCCGCGTCAGGCGCGTCACCATCGGCGGGCGCACCGCGCGCCGCGAGGACCTGCTCGCCGGCGAGGAGCCCCTGGAGATCCGCGTGGGCGGTCGGTCGCTGGCGGTCACGATGCGCACGCCCGGCCACGACGTCGAGCTCGCGACCGGCTTCCTCGTCTCCGAGGGCGTGGTGACCGACGGGGCGCAGGTCGCGGGGGCGCGGTACTGCGCGCCCGGCCCGGCGGAACCGGGCGAGAACACCTACAACGTGCTCGACGTCGCGCTCGCCGCGGGCGTCGCCCCGCCGGACCCGGCGCTGGCCCGGGAGTTCTTCACCTCCAGCGCGTGCGGGCTGTGCGGGAAGGCGTCGATCGACGCCGTGTTCACGCGCAGCGCCTTCGACGTCGCCGGCGACCCGGTGCGCGTGGACGCCGCGCTGCTCGCCGCCCTGCCCGACCGACTGCGGGCCGCGCAGGACGTGTTCGCCCGGACCGGCGGACTGCACGCCGCGGGCCTGTTCGACGCCGCGACCGGCGAGGCCCTCGTCGTGCGGGAGGACGTGGGCCGGCACAACGCCGTCGACAAGGTGGTCGGGTGGGCGGCCGCCGCCGGGCGCCTGCCGCTGCGCGGCACCGTGCTCGTCGTGTCCGGGCGCGCCAGCTTCGAGCTGACGCAGAAGGCGGTCATGGCGGGCGTGCCGGTGCTCGCGGCGGTCTCCGCGCCGTCGTCCCTCGCGGCCGAGCTGGCCGACGAGGCCGGCCTGACGCTCGTGGGGTTCGTGCGCGACCCCACGCTCGTCGTCTACGCCGGCGAGCACCGGGTGGTCGAGACGCACGAGGACGCCGCGCACCAGGACCAGAGACGCCGGCACCGGAGAGGGGACGCGGCATGACCACGCAGCAGCCCGAGGAGGTCCGGGACGACGGCGAGCCCGTGGGGCCGCAGCCCCGCGAGACGAGGCCCCCGAAGGACTGGGCGGCCGGCGTGCCCGGCATCGTGCACGCCCTCGTCCCGGCGGTGCGCGGGATGGGCGCGAGCCGCACGGCGAAGCTGCTGCTGTCGATGAACCACAAGGACGGCTTCGACTGCATGAGCTGCGCCTGGCCCGACCCGGACCGGCGCAAGCCCGCCGAGTTCTGCGAGAACGGCGCCAAGGCGGTCACGTGGGAGGCGACGCCGCTCGTCGTCGAGCCGGAGTTCTGGGCCGAGCACCCCGTCTCCGACCTGCGCACCCGCACCGAGCACTGGCTGGGGCAGCAGGGCCGGCTGGTGGAGCCCGTGCACAAGGCCGCCGACTCCGACCACTACGTGCCGGTGTCGTGGGACGAGGCGTTCGCGATCCTCGGCGACCGCCTCGGCGGACTCGAGGACCCCGACCAGGCGTCGTTCTACACGAGCGGGCGCACCTCCAACGAGGCCGCGTTCGCCTACCAGCTCTTCGTGCGCGCCTTCGGCACGAACAACCTGCCCGACTGCTCCAACATGTGCCACGAGTCCACGGGTGCCGCGCTGGGCGAGACGATCGGCGTCGGGAAGGCGACGATCACCTACGACGACTTCGCCCTGGCCGACCTCATCGTGATCATGGGGCAGAACCCGGGCACCAACCACCCACGCATGCTCACCGCGCTGGAGGAGGCCAAGCGGAACGGCGCGAGCATCGTCGCCGTGAACCCGCTGCCCGAGGCCGGGCTCATGCGCTACAAGAACCCGCAGACCGCGCGGGGGCTGGCGGGGCGCGGCACCGGGCTCGCCGACCTTTTCCTGCAGATCCGGCTGGGCGGCGACATGGCGCTGCTGCAGGCGGTGTCGAAGCGGGTGCTGGAGGCCGAGGCCGCCGCGCCCGGCACGGTGCTGGACCACGCGTTCCTCGCCGAGCGGACGTCGGGGCTCGAGGAGCTGGCCGCGCACCTGGCGGACCTCGACGAGGCCGCCGTCCTCGCCGCGACCGGCCTCACGAGCCGCGAGATCGACGAGCTCGCCGACCGCTACGTGCGGGCGGACAACGTCATCGTCACGTGGGCGATGGGGCTCACGCAGCACGCCAAGGCGGTCCCCACCATCAAGGAGATCGTCAACCTGCTGCTCCTGCGCGGGAACATCGGCCGCCCGGGCGCGGGCGCGTCGCCCATCCGCGGGCACTCCAACGTGCAGGGCGACCGCACCATGGGCATCTGGGAGCAGATGCCGGACGGCTTCCTCGACGCGCTCGACGCCGAGTTCGGCCTCGAGGTCCCCCGCGCGCACGGGCTCGACGCCGTGGGCACCGTGGAGGCGATGGCGGACGGGCGGGTCAAGGCCCTCGTCGCGCTGGGCGGCAACCTGGTCGGCGCGATCTCGGACACCGTCGCGGCGGAGGAGGCAGTCTCGCGCACGGACCTCAGCGTGCAGATCTCCACCAAGCTGAACCGCTCGCACGCCGTCGTCGGGCGCGAGGCGCTGATCCTGCCCACCCTCGGGCGCACGGAGATCGACCGGCAGGCGTCGGGCGAGCAGTTCGTGTCGGTGGAGGACACGGTGTGCGCCGTGCACGCGTCGCGGGGGAAGGTCGACCCGGTGGCGCCCACCCTGCTGTCGGAGGTGTCGATCGTGACCCGCATGGCGCGCGCCGTCCTCGGCCGGCGCCCGGGCGGCCCCGGGCCCGTCGACTGGCTCGCCATGGAGCGCGACTACGACGTGATCCGCGAGCACGTCGCGCGGGTCGTGCCCGGCTGCGAGGGGTACAACGCGAAGATCCGCCGCGAGGGCGGGTTCCGGCTGCCGCACGCCCCGCGCGACTCGCGCACCTTCCCCACCCCCGACGCCCGCGCGCACCTGACCGTCAACGAGCTCGCGCCGGTGGAGTGCCCGCCGGGGCGGCTGCTGCTGCAGACCATCCGGTCCCACGACCAGTTCAACACCACCGTCTACCGCCGCGACGACCGCTACCGCGGCATCAAGGGCGGCCGCGCCGTCGTGCTCGTCAACCCCGAGGACCTCGCCGAGCTGGGCCTCGCGGACGGCGTCACCGTCGACGTGCACGGCGAGTACCACGACGGCGTCGACCGGGTGCTGCGCGGCCAGCGGGTCGTCGCCTACCCGACGGCGCGCGGGTGCGCCGCCGCCTACTTCCCGGAGGCGAACGTCCTCGTGCCCCTGGGCGCCACCGCCGAGACCAGCCGAACCCCTGTCTCCAAGGCCGTCGTCGTCCGCCTCGATCCCGTCTGACGCCGAGGTGGTCCGCATCCCCGCGAGGTAGTTCCAGCCCTGCTGAGGTAGTTCCAGCCCTGCCGAGGTAGTTCAGCTCCCCGCGAGGTAGTCCGGATCTGCGCGAGGTAGTGGTCCGGTCCACTACCTCGCGCAGATCCGGACAACTTCGGCACGAGATCACACGTGTCAAGATTCTTGACGTCGAGAGACCGGCGTAGTCTCGGCGCATGGATGTGGAGGCACGGTCCGACGAGGTCGACCGGATCGTCGACGCGTGGCGCCGCGAGCGCCCGGACCTGGACGTCGAGCCGCTGACGGTCTTCTCCCGGGTCAGCCGGCTGGCCCGGCACCTGGATCGCGCGCGCCGCGGCGCGTTCGCGCGGCACGACCTGGAGACGTGGGAGTTCGACGTCCTGTCCGCGCTGCGCCGCGCGGGCGAGCCGTACCGGCTGTCGCCCGGCGTGCTCGTGGCGCAGACGCTCGTCACCAGCGGCACCATGACCAACCGCATCGACCGCCTCGAGGGGCGCGGGCTGGTGGAGCGGCACCGCGCGCC
The DNA here is from genome assembly GCF_042728595.1 of Isoptericola sp. NPDC060185. Taxonomy (NCBI): domain Bacteria; kingdom Bacillati; phylum Actinomycetota; class Actinomycetes; order Micrococcales; family Promicromonosporaceae; genus Isoptericola; species Isoptericola sp. NPDC060185. The sequence goes on from NZ_JBHWYY010000077.1 coordinate 11,911, forward strand.
GTCCGACCGGCGCGGCGTGCTCGTGCAGCTCACCGCCGCGGGGCGGCAGCGGGTGGACGCGGCGATGAGCGACCTGCTCGACGTCGAGGCCCGCGTCCTGGACGCGCTGCCCGCCGCGGTGCGCCCGCAGCTCGCCGCGCTGCTGCGCACCGTCGTCGCCCAGTTCGACGACTGACGCCGTGCCGACCAGCGATCCCGTGACCCCCCGGTGACCCGGCACCCCTCCCCCGCCGCCGGGCGCGACGACGGCGCCCGCACCGGGCTGCTGCTCGGTGCGCTGCTGCTGGTGGCGCTCAACCTGCGGGCCCCGATCACGTCGCTGCCGCCGGTGGTCGACCAGGTCGCGGCGGGGCTGGGGCTCACCTCGACCGGTGCGGGGCTGCTCACGTCCGTGCCGGTGCTGTGCTTCGCGCTGTGCACGCCGCTGGCGTCGGTGCTGGTGGCCCGCCTCGGCCCCGAGCTGGCGCTCGGCGCGGCGTTGGCGGGCATCCTCGCGGGCACCGTCGTGCGCTCGGCCGGGTCGGTGCCCGCCGCGCTCGTGGGCACGGCCGTGCTGGGCATCGCCATCTCGATCGGCAACGTGGCCGTGCCGGTGGTCATCACGCGGGACTTCCGGCGCCGGGCCGCGGCCGTGACCGGCGCGTACAGCGCGATGATGAACCTCGGCTCCACGTTCACCACCATGCTGACGGTGCCGCTGGCCGTGGCGTTCGGCTGGCAGTGGGCGCTGGCCGGCTGGGGCGTGCTGGCCGTGGCGGCGCTGGTCGCGTGGGTGCCGGCGGGCCGTGCCCTGGCCGCCCGCGGCGAGGCGGGGGTGCCGGCGTCGGCGCGCCGGTCCCGGCCGCCGTCCGCGCGGGCGGAGCTCACGGCCCTCGCCCCCGGCGCCCGGCGCGACGTGCGGCGGCTCGTCGTGCTGCTGTCGGTCGCGTTCGCGGGGCAGGCGAGCGGGTACTACGCGGTCACGGCGTGGCTGCCGGAGATCCTGCACGACCGGCTCGGCATGACGGCGGCCGGCGCGGGCGGGGCGGCCGCGCCGTTCCAGCTCTGCGCGGTGGCGGGGTCGTTCCTCGTCCCGGCCGGCCTGGCGCGCGGGCTGTCCGCGCGGCAGGTGGCCGCCGTCCTGTCGGTGATGTGGCTGTCGCTGCCCGTGGGTCTGCTGCTCGCGCCCGACCTCTGGCTGCTGTGGGTCGGCCTCGCCGGCGCCGCGCAGGGCGGCAACTTCACGGCGATCTTCACGCTCGTCGCGCAGCGCAGCCCGGGCATCGCCGTGGCCCGGCGCGCGTCGGCGGTCGTGCAGACAGCGGGCTACGCGTGCGCCGCGCTCGCCCCCACCGCGCTCGGCGCCGTGCACGAGGCCACGGGCGCGTGGACGGCCCCGCTGCTGGTCGTCGCCGCGCTGCTGGCCGTCATGGCCGCGGCGATGTGGGTGGCGTCGGCCCGGCGAGCGTGACGGCCAGCGCCCCGAGCGCCTTGAGGGTCTCCTCCGCCTGCGCCTCGTCGTAGCCGCGCGTGCAGACGGCGACGACGAGGGCGCCCGGCCCGGGCTCGCCGACGAACGCGACGTCGTGCCGGATGCCGTCCACCCAGCCGGACTTCGACCCGCACGGCACGCCGTCGGGGACGGCCGCGGTGAGCTGCCGTTCCGTCTGGCGGGCCAGCAGCCCGAGCATCCACGCCGTCTGCTCGGGCCCCGCGAGGCGCCCGGTGACCACGGCGGACATCAGCGCGGCCAGGTCGCCGGCGGTCGTGCGGTGGGAGTCGCCGCGCGCCTCGGCGGCGAGGTCGCTGTACTTGCGCCCGACGACGCTGCGGGTGGCGCCCGCGTCGGCCAGCGCCCGGTTCGCGGCGTCGAGGCCCACGAGCTCGATGACGATGTTGGTGGCCTCGTTGGACGACACGACGATCATCCGGTCGACCACCTGGCCCACCGGCACGAGGGTGCCGGGCGCGGGCATCCCGGGGTCGAGGTCGTCCGGCTCGATGCGGTAGTCCGGGGCGCCGGGCACCTGCGAGCGGAACGTGTCGGTGCTGGCCACCTCCTGCTCCACCGTCAGGGCCCCGTCCTCCAGCGCCCGCGCGGCGGCGACCAGCACGGCGAGCTTGACGGTGGACGCGGCGTAGAACGGCGCGTCGGCGTCGCGCTCGGCGAGCACCTCGCCGCCCGCGCGCCGCACCTGGTACGCGACGACGGGGACGCCGTCGGAGTGCGTGCCCGTGGAGACCATCACCGCACCCCCGCCTCGTTGTGAGCGGGATCTTGGCCCCGTTCCCCGGCGTGTCGAGGGCGTGTCTCCCGCCCACAACGGTCGCGGACGACGGCGGCGAAGGCGGCGGACAGCGCCCGCGCCTGCCGCTCGTTCTCGGGCGCCCGCTCCAGGCCCGCGGCGAGCAGCTCGTCCCGGTCGAAGCCGAGCGCGGCCAGCTCGTCGGCGTCCCACGACCCGATGCGCTCGGGCGCGGCCTCCGGGTGGAACTGCAGGCCCCACGCCACGTCGCCCACGCGGAACGCCTGGACCCCGCACGCGTCGCTCGTCGCGAGGTGCACGGCCTCGGGCGGGAGCCCCGTGATCGAGTCCACGTGGCTCTCGATCATCCGCACCTCGCCGCCGTCGGCCAGCGCGCCGAGGGGTCCGAGCAGCGCGTCGTCGGCCGCGTCGTCGAGGAGGCGCACGGGGCACAGCCCCTTCTCCGTCTCCCCCGACCGGCCCGTGACGGTGCCGCCCGTGACGTGCGCGAGGACCTGCCCGCCGAGGCAGATGCCCAGCACCGGCACGCCGGCCGCCAGCGCCTCGGCCACGAGCGCCCGCTCGTGCGGCAGCCACGGCGCGCGCTCGTCCTCGTCGGGCAGCAGCCCGCCGCCCAGCAGCACGAGGCCGTGCACGGCGCCGTCGGCATCGGTGCCGCGGAGCGTCGGGACCTGCTCCGCAAGGTCCGCGCCCTGCACGACGACGGCGGCGGCGCCGTCCTCCTCCAGCCAGGCGGGCAGGCGCCCCGGCCCGCTGTGCGGGGAGTTCTGGACGAGGACGACGGTCGGTCGGCGGTCTGGCACGGGTCAGCGCTCCTTGCTCTCGAGGACGGGGCTGTCGGGCGCGGTCTCGGGGACTGTCTCGGCCGCCCGGGGGCGGACGACGGCGCGGGCGGTGTCGGGGTCGAGCGTCGCCTCGGGGTCGATGTCGGCGTTCGCGTCGGCGTCGGGATCGGCGTCCGCGTCGGGCGTCTCCGCGGGCTCGGACTCGTCCGGCGCGGGCCGCCCGCCGAGCGCGGCGGCCTCCTGGGCGAAGTGGCACGCGGCCGCGTGCACCCCGGTCCCGGCGTCTCGTCGCCCGAGCGGCACCAGCACCGGGTCCTCGGTGCGGCACCGCTCGGGGACGGCCTCCGGCCCGTCGCCGCCCACGCCCTGCTCGGCGGCGAGCCGGCGGGCGAGCCAGCACCGCGTGTGGAAGCGGCAGCCGGACGGCGGGTCGGCGGGAGAGGGCGGGTCGCCCTCCAGCATCAGGTCGCCCTGCGCGGGCCGGGCCGTCGGGTCGGGCACCGGCACCGCCGACAGCAGAGCGCGCGTGTAGGGGTGGTGGGCGTCGCCGTACACGGCGGGGCCGTCGCCCTCCTCGACGACGCGGCCCAGGTACATCACCGCGACCTCGTCGGCGATGTGCTGCACGACGGCCAGGTCGTGCGCGATGAACAGGTACGACAGCCCCAGCTCGTCCTGCAGGTCCTCCAGCAGGTTGATGACCTGCCCCTGCACGGACACGTCGAGCGCCGAGACGGGCTCGTCGCACACGAGCACCCGGGGCTTGACGGCGAGCGCCCGCGCGATGCCGACGCGCTGGCGCTGCCCGCCGGAGAACTGGTGCGGGTAGCGGTGCATGTGGTCCGGGTCCAGGCCCACCAGCTCGAACAGCTCGGCGACGGCGCGCCGCCGGCCGCCGCGCGGGACGGCGTCGCGGTGGATGCGGAACGGCTCGGCCACGATCTCGCCCACGGACATGCGCGGGTTGAGCGACGTGTACGGGTCCTGGAACACCATCTGCACGGACCGGCGCAGCTCGCGGCGGGCCGCGCGCGACATCCGCGACACGTCCTCGCCGTCCACCAGCACCTGCCCGCGCGTCGGCTTCTCGATGCCGACCAGCACGCGCGCCAGCGTGGACTTGCCGGACCCGGACTCGCCCACCAGGCCCAGCGTGCGGCCGCGCCGCAGCGTGAGGGACACGCCGTCCACGGCCTGCACGTGGCCGGTGGTCCGCTTGATGACGACGCCCTGGCGCACCGGGTACGACTTGGCGAGGTCACGCACCTCGAGCACGACGTCGGAGGCGCCGGAGGGGGCGGCCGCGAGGGCCGCGGGGACGGGCTCAGGCACGGACGCCTCCCAGGAGCTCGGTGGCGAAGTGGCAGGCCGACGACCGCCCGGGGGCGACGTCGTCGAGGCGCGGCACGTCGGTGCGGCACACGTCGCGGGACATGTCGCAGCGCGGGTGGAACGGGCAGCCCGACGGGACGCGGCCGGGAGCGGGCGGGCGGCCCGGCACCACGGGCAGCCGGCCGCCGCCGGCACGGTCGCCGCCGGCGTCGAGGCGGGGCACCGAGCGCAGCAGCGCCCGCGTGTACGGGTGCGCGGGCGCGGCGTACAGGTCACGCACCGGCGCGTGCTCCACCGCACGCCCCGCGTACATCACGGTGACGTCGTCGGCGACGCCGGCCACGACGCCCAGGTCGTGCGTGATGAGCACCAGGCCCATCTGCCGCTCCGCCTGGATCTCCGCCAGCAGCCGCAGCACCTGCGCCTGCACGGTGACGTCGAGGGCCGTCGTCGGCTCGTCCGCGATGAGCACGTCCGGGTCGAGCGCGAGGGCCGACGCGATCATCACGCGCTGCCGCATGCCGCCCGAGAACTGGTGCGGGTACTCGTCCACGCGCTGCCCCGCGTTCGGCACCTTCACGAGGTCGAGCAGCTCGACCGCACGGCGGCGCGCGTCCCGCTTCGAGCTCCCCGTGCGGGCCCGCAGCGACTCCGCGAGCTGGTAGCCCACCGTGTGCACCGGGTTGAGGGCCGCGAGCGCGTCCTGGAACACCATCGCGACGTGCGTGCCGTTGTGCCCGCGGTGCTGCGTGGGGGACAGCCCCAGCAGGTCCGTGCCGCGGTACCGAGCCGCCCCGCGCACCACGCGCGCCGTCGGCGGCAGCAGGCCCATCACGGCCAGCGAGCTCACCGACTTGCCGCAGCCCGACTCCCCCACCAGGGCCAGGGTGCGGCCCGCCTCCACCCGGTAGCTGAGGCCGTCGACGGCGCGCACCGCCCCGTCGTCGGAGCGGAACTCGACCGCCAGGTCCTCCACCTCGAGCAGGGTCTCGCCCGCCTCGCGGGCGTCCGTCGTCGTGCCGTCCGTCGTGTGCGTGATGCTCTCCGTCATGTCGGTCACCGGAGCCTCGGGTCGAGGGCGTCGCGCAGCGCGTCACCGAGGACGACGAGCGCGAGCACCGTGAGGATCAGGCACCCGAGCGGGATGAGGAGCAGGTACGGGTACCCGCCGGTCACCCACTCCGCGCCGTTCGTGATCATGATCCCCCAGCTGATCGCCGGGGGCCGGACGCCGATCCCCAGGAACGCCAGCACCGCCTCCGCGCTGATCACCCCCGCGATCGCCGTCGGCACCAGCGCCGTCACCGGGCCGATCGCGTTCGGCAGCACGTGCCGCACCATGACCCGCAGGTCCGAGGCACCCAGCGCGCGCGCCGCCGTCACGTAGTCCAGGTTCTTCGCCTCCAGCACGCTCGCCCGCACGTATCTCGCGTACCCCATCCACCCGAACATCGTGAGGACGACCGCCGGCAGGAGGATGACGTCGAACGACCCGCCGCCCACGTTCACGTTCCGGAACAGGGACAGCAGCAGCAGCGCCGCCAGCAACAGCGGGATCACGAGGAACACCTCGATCGTGCGGGACACCACCGTGTCCACCCAGCCCAGGTAGTACCCCGCGAGCAGGCCGAGCACGACGCCGATGATCACGGACGCGCCCACCACGACGAACGCCAGCAGCAGCGACGGGCGGGCCCCGTGCACCAGCTGCGCCAGCATGTCGCAGCCGTGCACGTCGGTGCCCAGCGGGTGCTCGGCGCCCACGCCCTGCGGCCGGATCTTCGAGTCGCCGATGAGGCAGCGCTGCGGGTCCGTGCTGGTGAACAGCAGGGGGAACGCCGCCATCACGGCGAAGAAGACGACGACCAGCGCCGACACGATCACGTCGGGACGACGGCGCAGCCGGCGCCACGCGTCCCCGCCCAGCGACGCGGCGGCGTCCACCTTCGGCGCGTCGGGGGTCGCAGTAGCAGCAGTGGGCTCAGGCATAACGGATCCTCGGGTCCAGGGCGGCGTAGGCGACGTCGACCACCAGCATCACGACCACCGTCACCGCCGCGAGGATCGTCACCACGCCGAGGACGAGGGCGACGTCCGCGCCGCGGACCGCGCTCCACAGCACCCCGCCCATGCCGTAGATGTTCATCATCCCCTCGGTGATGACGGCGCCCGCGAGCGCCTCCGTGAAGGTCAGCCCCACCGCCGTCACCACCGGGACCGCCGAGTTGCGCATCACGTGGTGCACCACCACGTGCCGCTCGTTCAGCCCCCGCGAGCGCGCCGTGCGCACGTGGTCGCCCGCGTACGACTCCAGCTGGCTCGCCCGCACCAGGCGGATGAACGCCGCCGAGCCCGCCAGGCCCAGCAGGATGCCCGGCACCAGCAGCGTCGCCCACGGATGGTCGTCGTCGAACGACGGCCGGAACCACAGCGCCGGCAAGCTGCTCGCCCCGAACGTGTCCTTCGCCCACCCGTTCAGCGGCACCGCGAACACGTACCGGTACACCAGCAGCAGCACGAAGATCGGGAACGCGTCGATCAGCACCGACGTCAGCCGGATCCCGTGGTCCGACGCCCGGCCCCGCCAGCGCGCCGCCACCGTGCCCAGGCCCATGCCGAGCACGAACCACACGATCGTCACGACGAGGAACAGCTTCAGCGTGTTCGGCGCCGCCGTCGCCACGATGTCCGTGACCTCGCGGCCGCGCAGGTTCGTGCCGAAGTCACCCTGCGCGTACGAGCCCAGCCGCTCCACGAACGGGCCCAGGCACGGGTTGCCCGGCTGGTCGTAGCAGGGGTCGTCGAGGCCGTAGCGGGCCTCCACCGCCGCCAGCTGCGACTTCGTCGGCACGTGGTCGCCGAAGAACGCCAGCGCGGGATTGCCGTTGAGCTGGATCGCGAACGTCGTGAGCAGGTGCAGCACGAACATCACGAGCAGCAGGGTGGCCACGCCCAAGAGGGTGCGGCGGAGGATGTAGCGGCCCATTCACGTTCTCTCTGTTGCCTTGCGGTGGTGCGGCGTGTGTCGCGGGGTGCGGGTGTCGATGTCGCGAGGCGCGCCATCCGCCGCTCGTTCCTCGCGGCTCCCGCCAGGCCCGACCAGCCTCGCGACATCGA